>JAHEXO010000016.1 GCA_023252065.1 Nocardioides sp.
CCTGTCGGCGTGGTGGCTCCGTCGGCAGGCGGTCTCGCTGACGGCGCTGGGGGCGCTCGTGGTCGTCGCCGGGGTGGCGACCGTCGCGGGCGTCCGCGCGGAGCGGGTCGGTGACAACCCGCTGACCGGGCTGGCGATCCGGCGTGCGGAGGTCAGTCTCACCGCCCGCGTCTCGGGCGACCCGGTGCCGCTCCAGGGTCGCTTCGGACCCCAGGTGATGGTCCGCCTCGACGTACGACGCGTGGTCGCCGAGGGCCACACCCGCACCCTGCGCGAGCCGGTGCTGGTCTTCGGCGACACCGGCTGGCGGGCACTGCCCCTGGGCGCGACCGTCGAGGTCGCCGGGCACCTCGCTCCGAGCCGGCAGGGTGACGTGGCCGCCGTCCTCTCGCCCCGTGGCCGGCCGACCGTCCGCGCGCCGCCCGGACCGTGGTGGCGCGCGTCGGCCCGCCTGCGCGACGCCCTACGCGCCTCCGTCGCCGGCCTGCCTCCCGATCGCCGGGTGCTGGTCCCAGCGCTGGTCGACGGCGACGACGCCGGGCTCGACCCAGGGCTGGCCGACGACTTCCGGACCACCGGCCTCACCCACCTGCTCGCGGTCTCCGGCACCAACCTCACACTCGTGGTCGGGTTCGCGCTCACCGTGGCGCGCTGGCTGCGGGTGCGCGGGCGCTGGCTGCTGCTGGTGGGCGCCGCCGGGATCGTCGGCTTCGTGCTGCTCGCACGGCCGGAGCCGAGCGTGCTCCGGGCCGCCGCGATGGGCACCGTCGCCCTGGTGGGGCTCGGCGCCCACGGACGCGACCGCGGGATCCGAGGCCTGGGCGTGGCGACCGTCGTCCTGCTCCTCCTCGACCCGGGGCTGGCCACGGCGATGGGGTTCGCGCTGTCGGTGTGCGCCACCGCCGGCATCCTCCTGCTCGCTCCCGGGTGGCGCACGGCCCTGGCGCGCTGGCTCCCGACATGGTTGGCCGACGCGATGGCGGTCCCGGCGGCAGCCCAGCTTGCCTGCACCCCCCTGGTCGCGGCGATCTCCGGGCGCGTCAGCCTGGTGGCCGTCGCCGCCAACCTGCTCGCGGCACCGGCCGTCGGACCGGCCACGGTGCTGGGGCTGCTCGGTGGTTGCCTCCAGGTCGTGCTGCCACCTGCGGGACGGCTGGTCGGCGCCTGCGCAGGATGGTGCGTGGCGTGGCTGGTCCTGGTGGCCCGTCGCGGTGCCGGGCTGCCCACGCCGGCGATCGGGTGGGGGAGCGGTCCCGTGGCACTGGCCGTGCTCACCGTCGCCTGCGTCGCCGTCGCGGTGACCGGTCCGCGCCTCGTCGGTCGGCGGACGCCCGGGATCGCTGGATGCGCAGTTCTCGTGGCCGCGGTGCTGGTCCGGGTGCCGACCCCCGGCTGGCCGCCGTCGGGCTGGCTCATGGTCGCCTGTGACGTCGGACAGGGCGACGGCCTCGTCCTGGCGACCGGACAGCCGCACGCCGCGGTGGTCGTCGATGCCGGCCCTGACCCGCGGCTGATGGACCGCTGTCTCGACGACCTCGGCGTCAGCCGGGTGCCGCTGGTGGTGCTGACCCACTTCCACGCCGATCACGTCGACGGGCTGGCGGGGGTGTTCGCGGGCCGCTCGGTCGGAGAGGTCGACGTCAGTCGGCTTCAGGACCCGCCCGAGGGGGTGGCACTGGTCCGTGAGGCAGCCGCGCGAGCCGGGCTGGCGCCGCGGGTCGCGCCGTATGCCGTCGCGCGGCGCGTCGGAGACCTCACCCTCGAGCCGGTCTGGCCGTTGCCGACCTCGCCGACGACAGGACCGGGCGACGGCAGTACCGCCAACAACGCCAGCGTCGTCCTGGTGGCCCGGATCGGGGGCGTCACGTTCCTTCTCGGCGGTGACATCGAGCCCGAGGGCCAGGCGGCCCTTGCGCGGGGGCTGCCCGGCCTCCACGTCGACGTGCTCAAGGTGCCTCATCACGGAAGCCGCTACCAGGACCTCCCGTTCCTGGCCTCGCTCGGTGCCCGGCTGGCGGTGATCTCGGTCGGTGCAGACAACGACTACGGCCATCCCGCGCCCGAGACCGTTGCCGCCCTGGGGCAGACCGGTGCGCGCGTCCTGCGCACCGACACCGACGGTGCCGTCGCCGTCGTCGAGCACGACGGCCGGCTCGGCGCGGTGTCCCGCAGGTGAGGCGTCGGCGGCGTGTGACAGGCTGCCGCCATGCCAGCGACACGCTCGACCGGCCCCACGGCCGCCCATGTGTTGGGCCGGGTCACGCTGGTGACGGGCAAGGAGGAGTTCCTCTCCGAGCGCACCGTGATCGGAGTCCGCGAAGCCGTCCGCCGGCACGACGGCGAGGCCGAGATCTCCGAGACCCAGGCGGCCGGCCTGAGCCTGGCCCAGCTCGGCGAGCTCGCCGCGCCGTCGCTGTTCTCCTCGACCCGGTGCGTGGTCGTGCGCGGGCTCGAGAGCCTGCCCGACGAGTCCTATGACGGCGTGCTCGACTACGCCTCGGCCCCCGCCGATGACATCGCGCTGGTGCTCGTCCACTGCGGCGGGCAGAAGGGCTCAGGCCTGCTCACCAAGCTCCGCAAGCTGCCCGGGGTGACCGAGGTCAAGAGCGAGGAGCTCCGCGCGTCGGAATACCCCGGCTTCGTGGCTGCCGAGGTGCGCGTCCACGACGGCACCATCGATCCCGAGGCGGCCAGCGCCCTGGTCCAGGCCGTCGGGCAGGACCTCCGCGCCCTGGCCGCCGCCGCAGACCAGCTGGTCAACGATTTCCCCGACGAGAAGATCACCGAGTCCAAGGTCAAGCGCTACTTCGGCGGTCGGGCCGAGGCCAAGTCGTTCGCAGTGGCCGATGCGGCCTTCTGGGGCCGACGCAGGCCGGCGCTGGAGGAGCTGCGCTGGGCCCTCGACGGAGGTACGGCGCCGGTGCTGGTCACGTCCGCCTTCGCCGGGTCGGCCCGGGGCATCGCCCGCTACCTGTCGGCGCCCCGCGGGATGCGCGAGCCCGACCTGGCCCGCGAGGTGGGGGTGCCGCCGTGGAAGCTGCGCACCATCCGCGACCAGTCCCGGGGCTGGACCGAGGGCGGCATCGCGCGGGCGATCCGGGCCGTGGCCAAGGCCGACGCCGACATCAAGGGCGCCGCCAGCGACCCGTCCTACACGCTGGAGCGGCTGGTCCTCACCGTGAGCGGGCTGCGCGAGCGCTCCTGAAATCAGCAGAGGCGCCGACCCGGTGGGTCAGCGCCTCGGATGAGGAAGCGGGCGTCAGAGCGACGCGGCGCGCTTCATGATGGCCGACTTGCGGTTGGCGGCCTGGTTCTTGTGGATGACGCCCTTGGAGACGGCCTTGTCGAGCTTGCGGGCGGCGGCGCGGCACGCGTCTACGGCGGCATCCTTGTTGCCGGCGTCGGCAGCCTCACGGAACTTGCGAATGAGGGTCTTCAGCTCGGACTTCACAGCCTTGTTGCGCTGGTGAGCCTTCTCGTTCTGCTTGTTCCGCTTGATCTGGGACTTGATGTTCGCCACTGACAAAGCCTTCGGTCGGGTGCAGGTGGGTGTGATGCAGAGTGTGGGCGTGCGGGCACGGAGAGCCGCACACGCGAGGACCAAAGTTACCAGTGGCCCGCTGACCGGCCCAAATTCACGCAGCGGGCTCGAGGCAGCAGGTCGAGTCTCTCATCCCAGGCGCCGAGCCGCGGCACCGAGCATCCGCCGGGCCTCGGTCCGCCGGAACTCGTTGAGCGTGGGGAGCCCGACGTCGGCCGTGTGCTGGGTCGACCGCCAGGCGAGCACCGAGCCGAAGGCGACCAGCCAGCCGGTGACCAGGTCGTCACCCGCGGCCGCCAGTTCGGCGGAGGAGCCGAGCGAGGTGTCGAACCACGGCGACTCCACCCGCTCCAGTCGGGCCAGCAGCGGGTCGGCCCAGGCCGGTCCGAGAGCCGTGGTGCCCCAGTCCACGAACACGATGGTCCCGTCGCGGCGACGGATCAGGTTGTCCACCCGCACGTCCCAGTGGACGAGGCGCTCGGGGAAGGGTGCGAGCAGCAGGTCTGCCAGGGTCCGGCACCGGTCGCCCTGGCGGCGCAGCGCCTCCGGGACGAGGTCGACGGGCAGGGCCTCGAGCTGGTCGACGGCAGCGCGCCATCTGACGAACCCGGCCCGGAGGTCGACGTAGCCGGGGGCGAACATGTCGGCGGCGCGTCGGTCCGGCAGCGGCAGCTCCGAGAGCCGCTCGCCGAGGCGGTCGGTCGCGGAGAGCAGGTCGGCCATCTCCCGGTCGTCGGCGAGGTCGGGATGGCGGCCCTCGACGTCCTCGAGCAGGAGCGCGACCCAGCCGCCGTCGTCGTACGACGTGTGGAGGTCGGCCCAGAGCGGCCCGGGCCCGAGGAGGGTCAGGGCCGCGATCTCGCGGCGGAACAGGCCCGGGGTGTCCGGGTTGAGCTCGGTGCCGACCGCCTTGACGAAGGCCCGGCCGCCGTCCTCTGCCACCACCCTGGTCACGCACCCCGGCGACATGCCACCCACCTGCTCGACCCACGAGACCACCCGGCTGCCGAGCGCGTCGTCCACCCACGCCCGCACCCGAGCCGGCACCTCCTCGTAGGGCAGATGGACGCCGACCGCGCGCGGAGCGGTCACCTGGTCCAGCCGCGGCGCTCGGCGAGCCAGGCCCAGACCACGTCGCCCTGCCAGCGCTGCGCGTCGCGGAGGTGCGGTGAGGTGGCGGGCACCGGCTGGTCGGCCTGCCGGAGGAAGTAACCGCACACGAGCGCCAGGACCCGGTCCACGTCGTCCGGCGGTACGTCGCGCAGCAGGCGTCGCTCGGCGATCACGGCGTCGACGTCGAGCCCGTCGCCGCGCGGGCCGATCAGCATGAAGAGCGAGTCGATCCACGGCGCTCCCACGGTGGGCCAGTTCCAGTCGCAGAAGAGGGCCCGGCCGTCGGGGGTGAGCAGGACGTTGTCGTCCCGGACGTCGGTGTGCACGAGCGTCTCGCCGACGACGCCTCCCTCGAACTCGGAGGCCAGTGCCGCAGCCTCGTCTGCGTGCGGGAGGTTGCGGGTGGCGCGGACGTGGTCCCAGAAGGCCGGCCAGTCGGCGAAGTCGTCCGCGATCGGGTCGAGATGGAGGCCCCCGGGGACGGGAGTGAGCAGGTCGGCGACAGTCTCAAGGGCGTCGAGGCACGGGTCGAGGTCCTCGCGACGCCAGGGCCGGCGCGGTGCCTTCGCCTCGACGTACTCCAGGCCGAGCACCAGCCAGTCCTCGTCGAGCACCCACAGCAGCCGCGGTGCCGGCGTGCCCTCGGGAAGGGCGCGGAGCTTGCGCGCCTCCTCGCGGTAGGACTCTGCGAACAGCCGCTGGGCGACGGTGGACGCCGCCTTCACGAAGTGGCGTGAGCCGTCGGCACAGACCAGGACCGAGGCGAAGCCCGGGGTGAAGCCTCCGCCCTGTGAGACGGCTTCCACCACCGGCGACCCGCACCGCTCCTCGATCGCCGCGCGCACGGGCGGAGGCAGATGGGCCCACTCCAGCCGCCGCGCGGTCCGGCCGTGCGGGATCGTGGTGGGGATCGCGGTCACGGGCCCATCCTCGCCCAGTGCCGTCGTACGGCGCGAACGAGATGTCGCTCGCGGGCCGGCGCGTGGCAAGGCTTAGAGTGCCGACCGTGATCACGGGGTACCGCTCAGACCTCGACGGTCTGCGCACGGTGGCGGTCTACCTCGTGCTCCTCTTCCACGCCGGCCTCGGCTGGTTCGCCGGTGGCTTCATCGGGGTCGACGTCTTCTTCTGCCTGTCGGGCTTCTTGGTGTCCAGCCTCCTGATCGGCGAGCTCCAGGAGTCCGGGTCGCTGCGCCTCGGACGCTTCTACTCCCGGCGCATCCGGCGCCTGCTGCCCGCGGCCGTGGTGGTCGTCGTGGCCACCGGCCTGGTCTTCACCCTCCTCTGGTCGGTCGTCAGGCGCGCCTCGCTCGTCCAGGACGCGGTGAGCGCGCTGCTCTACTACGCCAACCTCCACTTCATGGTCGCCTCGGGCGACTACTTCGCGGCGAACGTCGACAAGAGCCCTTACCTGCACTTCTGGTCGCTGTCCATCGAGGAGCAGTTCTACGCGTTCTTCCCGGTCCTGCTCCTGCTGCTGTTCCGCGTCCGCGGGGCTCGTCGGCGCCCGGTGGTGCTCGGAGTCCTCACCGCGATGCTGGTCGTCTCGCTGGCCGACCAGGTCTACTTCGCGATGAACGACGTGAACCGGGCCTACTACGGCACCGACACCCGCCTCTACCAGCTGTTGGCCGGAGCTCTGCTCACCGCGACCCTGGCCCTGACCACCTATCGGCTGCCGACCCGTGCGGCCCAACCGGTGGCGGTCGTGGGTCTGGCCGGGGTCCTGCTCATGGGCAGCGGACTGTGGCACCTGAGCCCGTCGGCGCGGGGCATCGGAGCCACCGTCGCCAGCGTCCTTCTGCTGGGTGGCCTCGCCCAGGCCGAGGGCTCGGTCCTGTCCCGCGCGCTGTCCATCCGGCCCATGGCCTACCTCGGGCGGATCTCCTACGGCACCTACCTGTGGCACTGGCCCGTCATCCTCGCGCTGACGACGGTGCTCGACATCGGACCGGTCGTGGTCGCCGTGATGGCCTTAGCGGTGGCCACCGGGCTGGCGGCACTCTCCTCCGAGCTCCTGGAGATCCCGATCCGCCGGAACGCTCGGCTGGACGCCTTCACCTGGCCCGTGGTCGTCGCCGGCCTGGCCACGAGCGCACTCGTAGCCGCGTTGGTGGTCCCGCCGATCCTCGAACGAACGTAGCGCCCGGTCCTGTTCGAGGCCTCGACCACGGGCGGCCCGACCTCGCCGACAGCGGGCGGGGCATTGCCGACGCACGGCAAGCTCGCGTCCGAGCTCGCAGCGGCGCCACCGCAGGTCGACTACGTGCACCTCAGCCGGGAGGCCGGCGACTTCGAGTACTGCCTGCCCGACGACGTGCAGCCGTGCCGGCAGGTGAGCAACGGAGGCCCGACGGTGCTCCTGGTCGGAGACAGCCAGGCCGAGTCGTTCGTCCCCGTCTTCCGGCAGCTGGCCACCGAGAAGCACTTCAACCTCGACGTGAACGTTTTCCCGGGCTGCTCGTGGCAGGAGGGGCTCAGCAACCCCAAGCTGGTCGGGAAGGTCGCCGACACCTGCGCCCAGACCCGGGCCGGCTGGTACGAGCAGGCGTTGCCGCAGCTGCACCCGGACGTCGTGGTGCTGCTCAGCCGGCCCCGCGACGACCCGGCCGAGTGGGGGGCGACGACCAACCTGGCGGACGGCACCAGGGCGCCGTTGCGACAGGCGGTGGCGAAAGAGACCCGGGACACGCTGGCGAAGATCACCGCGGTGGCTCCGGCGATCGTGATCAAGCGGCTGATCATGCCGGAGACCTTCAGCGCCACGGACTGCCTCGCGGCGGCCCGCACGGTGGGCGACTGCGCCGTGGCTCCTCCGTCCACGCCGTCACCGACGGACGTGGACGTGGCGGCTGTGACGAAGCAGGACCCGCGGGTCCACCCGCTCGACCTCAACCCGATCTTCTGTCCGACGGCGAAGGAGAAGGTCTGCTCACCGGTCCGCGACGGCCAGGTCGTCTGGCGCGACGACCACCACTTCACGATCGACTACTCGATGTCGCAACGCGCACGCATCTGGGGGGCACTCACTGGGACCGGGCTGATCCCCGGGCGGTGACCCGCGACTCACACGGAGTCGATGATCGCCCTCCGGCGCTCGTCGTACTCCGCCTGCGTCACCAGCCCCTTGTCCAGCAGCCCGCGGAGCTCGGCGAGGCGGGCCTCCGCAGCGGTGCCGGCGGCGGGCGCGGTCGGCCCAGCCGGAGAGGGGGCAGTGGTCGGCTGACGCAGGCTCGAGGCCAGGTACGTCGCGTCGAGACCTTCGTTGCTCAGCAGCGTCATCTGGGTGGCCAGGCCCGGGTCCATGCCCGACTGTCGGGCCAGCCTCTGCGCGGTCATGACCTTCCAGATCGTGATCGCGCCACCGACGACCAGGGCGAGGAGGACGAGGAAGATGAAGCCGCCCGGGATGCCGCTGCCTCCCATCGGGCTGCTGTCGGGCCAGGAGGCGACCCACGTGCCGTTGACCTGCGTACATGTCGGCGGTTCGCCGTTGTGGTTGGCCGCTTGGTCCAGGCAGTGCTGGAGCCCATCGGCGTGCGCCGGCTCGACCAGGGCGACGAGGAGTCCGGCCGTGACACCGCCCACCGTGCCGAGAGCTCGGAGTCGAGACATGACCGGATCGTAGGGCCCGGCGGCCTCGTGCTAACAGGCTCCGGGCAATTCGTGTCGACCCTGCTCGTCTGGGAGAATGACGAGGTCCCCGATCCCGTCTGAGAGGCCTCCGTGCCCGCAACGCCGCCCGCCCCGGCTCCGGGCCGGACCGACCCCGCAGTCATCCGCAACTTCTGCATCATCGCCCACATCGACCACGGCAAGTCGACGCTGGCCGACCGGATGCTCCAGCTGACCGGAGTCGTCGACGAGCGCAGCGCGCGGGCGCAGTACCTCGACCGGATGGACATCGAGCGCGAGCGCGGCATCACGATCAAGAGCCAGGCGGTCCGGATGCCCTGGACGGTCCCGGCGGGCAACGAGCAGGGAGCCGAGCCCGACACCTACGTCCTCAACATGATCGACACCCCGGGGCACGTCGACTTCACCTACGAGGTGTCGCGTTCGCTCGCGGCGTGCGAGGCCGCCGTACTCCTCGTCGACGCCGCGCAGGGCATCGAGGCCCAGACCCTGGCCAACCTGTACCTCGCCCTCGGCGCCGACCTCACGATCATCCCGGTGCTGAACAAGATCGACCTGCCGTCCGCACAGCCGGAGAAGTACGCCGCTGAGCTCGCCGGCATCATCGGCTGCGACCCCGCCGACGTCCTCCAGACCTCGGCCAAGACCGGGCTCGGTGTCGCCGAGCTGCTCAACGAGATCGTCAAGCAGACACCGCCACCCGTGGGCGATGCCGATGCCCCGCCGCGCGCACTGATCTTCGACTCGGTCTACGACACCTACCGCGGGGTCGTCACCTACGTGCGCGTGGTCGACGGCAAGCTCAGCCACCGCGACCGGATCAAGATGATGTCGACCGGAGCCGTGCACGAGATGCTCGAGGTCGGCGTGATCAGCCCCGAGCCGGTCAAGGCCGGCGACCTCGGGGTCGGCGAGGTGGGCTACCTGATCACCGGCGTGAAGGACGTGCGCCAGTCCCGGGTCGGTGACACCGTCACCAGCCAGCACCACGGCGCCGACGAGGCCCTCGGCGGCTACAAGCACCCCAACCCGATGGTCTACTCCGGGCTCTACCCGATCGACGGCGACGACTACCCGACGCTGCGCGACGCGCTCGAGCGCCTCCAGCTCAACGACGCCGCGCTGGCGTTCGAGCCGGAGACCTCCGGGGCGCTGGGCTTCGGCTTCCGCTGCGGGTTCCTCGGCCTCCTCCACATGGAGATCACCCGCGATCGGCTCGAGCGCGAGTTCGACCTCGACCTGATCTCCACCGCCCCCAACGTCGTCTACGAGGTCGAGATGGAGGACGGCACGGTCCACACGGTCACCAACCCGAGCGAATACCCCGACGGCAAGATCGCCGAGGTCCGCGAGCCGGTCGTCCGGGCCACGATCCTCAGCCCGTCCGACTTCATCGGCACGATCATGGAGCTCTGCCAGAACAAGCGCGGCAGCCTGCAGGGGATGGACTACCTCTCCGAGGACCGCGTCGAGATGCGCTACACGCTGCCGATGGGCGAGATCGTCTTCGACTTCTTCGACCAGCTGAAGTCGCGCACCAAGGGCTATGCCTCGCTCGACTACGAGCGCTCGGGGGAGCAGGCCGCCGACCTGGTGAAGGTCGACATCCTGCTCCAGGGCGAGCCGGTAGACGCGTTCTCCGCCATCGTGCACCGCGACGCGGCGTACTCCTACGGCGTGATGATGGCCGGCAAGCTCAAGGAGCTGATCCCGAGGCAGCAGTTCGAGGTGCCGATCCAGGCCGCTATCGGCGCCCGCGTGATCGCCCGCGAGAACATCCGCGCGATGCGCAAGGACGTGCTCGCCAAGTGCTACGGCGGCGACATCACCCGCAAGCGGAAGCTGCTGGAGAAGCAGAAAGAGGGCAAGAAGCGGATGAAGATGGTCGGCCGCGTCGAGGTCCCCCAGGAGGCGTTCGTCGCCGCGCTCTCCACCGGCTCCACGGGGGAGAAGGCCGGCAAGAAGTGAGCCACCCGCCGGTCCCCGAGCTCCGGGTGCCGCTCGGTGGTCGGGAGCCGCGCGGCGTCGCGGTGGTCGTCCGCGGCCACAAGCTGCTGGTGATGGCGCGGGTCCTCGACGGTTATGCGTACGCCGTGCTGCCCGGCGGCGGCATCGACCCCGGCGAGAGCGCCGAGGAGGCCGCGGTCCGCGAGCTGGCCGAGGAGTGCTCCATGGCCGGCACGGCGGTGCGCGTGCTGTTCGAGGGAAGCCACGGCGGCAGGGCGGCGACGTACGTCCTCGTCGACGCGCCAGACGGCGACCCGGTCCTCGGTGGCCCCGAGGCCGAGGCGCAGTCGCCCGACAACCACTACCAGCCGCTGTGGGTGACCGCCGCGGAGCTGCCGATGCTGCCACTGCTGCCCGAGGGGGTCGGCGAGCTCGTCGTCGACGCGGTCTGGCCGCTCCGGGTGGACGTCGCCGGTCCCGTCGAGTGGCCGGTGCTCCACGAGCTCTGGCAGCTCTACCAGCACGACCTCTCCGAGTTCCGCCACGGCGCCCCCGGTCCCGACGGGCGCTTCCCGCCCGGCCGCCTCCCGTCGTACGCCGGCGGGCCGGGGCGGGTGGCCTACCTCGCGCGGCTCGCCGACGTCCCGTGCGGCTTCGCGCTCGTGCGGGGAGACCATCGGGAGCCGGCCCGGATGGGTGAGTTCTTCGTGACTCGCTCGGCTCGGGGCCGGGGCACGGCGCGAGCGTTCGCGGCCGAGGTGCTCCGGCGGCACCCCGGGCGCTGGGAGATCCCGTTCCAGGAGGAGAACCCGCGGGCCGCGGCGTTCTGGCGTCGGCTCGCCGACGACCTGCTGGCCGACGTCGGCGAGCGCACCGTCCCGGTGCCCACCAAGCGACACCTGCCGCCCGACGTCTGGCTGAGCGGCACCCTCGACGCCTGAGATCGTCCCTGCGGACGACTTTCGACCGTCGTGGCAACTGGAACGGCCGGAGGGCCGTCACCCTCGCAGAAGCCGCCACCACCAGGAGGACCTGCCATGCGACTCACGCCATCCGCCATCCTCGTCTCCGCCGTCGCCACCGGCGTCCTCACGCTGGCGGGCACCCTGCCCGCGGGGCCTGCGGACGCTTCGTCCGCTGCGTCGGTCAGCCCGGCCCGGACCACGACACACACGCACCGTGTCGTCGTACGGCCGGTGGACCGCCTCGGACACGCGGTCTCGGGCTGGACCGTGAAGCGGCAGCGCGGCGTCACGGCCAGCTGCGACGGCGCCTCGCCGGCTGCGGTCAGCCAGAACATCGTGGAGTGCTTCCCGACCGCGGAGTACCTCCCGGCCTGCTGGAAGTCGGGCCGTCACACCGTCCTCTGCCTGCGCGACGCGCGCACCCACACTCTGGTCCGGGTCCGCTACACCGGTTCCCTGCCGCAGGTGTCGGCCCCGAAGCGCCCCAGCCCCCTCGACCTCCGGCTGGCCCGCCACCAGACGTGCTCACTGCGCATCGGCGGGGCGTGGAGCACGCTGCCCTCGCACCCTGCGTGGCTCGGCTTCTACTCCTGCGACCGCGGCAGCGTGTACGGCCCGCCCACCGGTGACGGGATCAACCGCTCCCACCAGCCGTGGACCGTGCACCTCTGGCGTCGTGGTACCAAGCAGCGCGTCGTCGTGCGCCAGGTGCGGACCGCCTACTACGTCGGCACCCACCGCTAGCGAGGCTGCGGCGGACGTCCCGACGCCTCGAGCCGCGCCGAGGTCGGTCCCGCGCCGGCCCACGGACCGGAGACGGTCACGAGGGCGAGCGCCGAGGTCGGCATCGCCACATACGCCCCGGTCAGCGCCGAGACCAGGTCCTCGAGGCCGGGGTTGTGGCCGACGAGCACCACCGTCGTCAGGTCGTCCGGCAGCTCGCGCACGAGCCGCAGCAGCGCGTGACCGGACGCGCCGTACGCCGCCTCGTCGAGGCGGACCGGCGGCGCGACCGCGAGCTCGGCCGACGCGAGCGACCAGGTGCTCCGGGCACGCTCGGCCGAGGAGACCACCGCCAGGTCGATCCGGTCGACATGCGCGGCCAGCCAGCGGCCTGCCTCGGGGGCCTGGCGCCGCCCACGCGGCGCGAGC
>JAHEXO010000017.1 GCA_023252065.1 Nocardioides sp.
CGCCGCGTCAGGTAAGCGTCGCTGGTCTCGGCGATGCTGATCAGGTCCTCGGCGGGCTCGAAGCCGCGCACCAGCTGGCGCACGTCGTAGTCGAGGCCAGAGGCCTTCAGCTTGGCCTCGAGGGCCGCGAGGTCCTGGTCGACACGGGTGGAGTCGTCGGAGTCGAAGTCACGGCCGCCGCGATGGGAGTTGACCACGATCAGGGCGGCGTTGCGCAGGCGCGCCTCGGCGATCCCCTGCTCGACCGCGGCCTCGCCCTCGGGCTTGGCCACGTAACCCACGACCACCGCACCCATGGGAACTCCTTTTGTCGCCTCGGGCTCTCCTCTGCGCAACCTATCCCACCGCCGCCCGCCTTCTGCAGGGAGCCTCTGTGGAGAACCCTCCCCGTCAGCGCCGAGCTCGGGCACGCTGAGGAGGTGCCCGCGCTCCTCGAGCCGGTCCCCCCGGCCACCGCCCGCCTGCTGCGTCGGGCCGTGCTCGACCTGGCCGCGCAGGAACGACGCCGCCACTTCCCCGCGGTCCTCCACGTCGGCACGCCCGGAGGTGCCGCCGCGCAGGTCGTCGACGACCGTGGCTGGGACGCCGGGCTGCGCGCGGACATCGCCGGAGCGGCCCTGCGTGCAGCGCAGGGTGGTGCCGGTGGCCCGACGACTGCCTGGGTGACCAGACCCGGCGGCCTGACCCTCCAGGACGTCGACGCCGACTGGCTGGGCCCGCTGCTGCGCAGCGCCGAGGAGGGCGGTGTCGAGCTGGTCTACGTGGTCGTGACCAGGCACGGATGGATCGACCCTCGCACCGGTGTCAGGCGTGTGTGGAGACGGATCCGCGACCGGCGGAGGTGAGCCGGCGGTGCCCTGCCTCAGTCCCAGGTGTGGACGGGCTCGTTGGTGTGCATGCGCTCGGCGTACTCCAGGAGGGTCGCGCGCAGCGTGTCGAAGCGGTCGGTGCCCGTACGCCGCTGGACCCGGTCGACGAACCAGCTCGCGCCGTTGACGCCTCGCTGGCAGCGCTGCTCGATGATGCCGAGCATCCGGTCGACGTCGACGCCGTCGACGCCCCACGACTCGAGGCCGGCCTGCGCCAGCGGCAGGAGCCGGCGCAGCACGAGCTCGGTCGCCTTGACCTGCCCGATGCCCGGCCAGTAGATGCTGGCGTCGATGCCGTCCTCGGCCGCGGTCTCGAAGTTCTCGTGGGCGGCCTGGAACGACATCTGCGACCACAGCGGCCGGTCGCTCTCGGCGAGGTTGCGCACCAGTCCGAAGTAGAAGGCTGCGTTGGCCACCAGGTCGGCCACCGTGGGACCGGCCGGGAGGATGCGGTTCTCCACGCGGAGATGTGGGGTGCCGTCGGCGATGTCGTAGACGGGGCGGTTCCAGCGGTAGATGGTGCCGTTGTGCAGCCGGAGCTCGCTCAGCTCGGGCGTCCCCCCGGACTCCAGCACCGCGACCGGGTCCTCGTCGGAGGTGATCGGCAGCAGGGCGGAGTAGTAGCGGACGTTCTCCTCGAAGAGGTCGAACACCGAGTTGATCCAGCGCTCGCCGAACCAGACCCGGGGCCTCACCCCCTGAGCCTTGAGCTCCTCGCTGCGGGTGTCGGCGGCCTGCTCGAACAAGGGGATCCGGGTCTCCCGCCACAGCTCCTTGCCCAGGCAGAACGGCGAGTTGGCGCCGACGGCGAGCTGGACCGCCGCGATCGCCTGCGAGGCGTTCCAGTAGGCCGCGAACTGCTCCGGTGAGGTCTGCACGTGGAACTGGGTGCTCGTGCACGCCGCCTCGGGAAGGATCGAGTCAGTGGTGGTGATCAGCCGCTCGGGACCGGTGATGTCGATGCGGATGTCCTCGCCGCGAGCATGGAGGATCTGCTCGCTGAGCAGCCGGTAGCGCGGGTTGGCACTCATCGTGCTCGACGTCAGGTGGCCCGACTGGAGGGTCGGCAGGATGCCGATCATCACCTGGTGGGCACCCACCTCCGAGGCGTGCGCCTCGGCGTCGTTGAGCGAGTGGCGCAGGTCGTCCTCGAAGGTGCGCAGCCCGCCCTCGCGCAGTCGCGCCGGCGGCACGTTGAACTCGATGTTGAACTGCCCGAGCTCGGTCTGGAACGCCGGATCGGCGATCGCGGCCAGCGCCTCGGCGTTCTTCAGCGCCGGATCGCCCGCCTCGTCGACGAGGTTGATCTCCACCTCGAGCCCCGTCATCGGGTCGTCGGTGTCGAACTGGTTCTCGCTGAGCATCCGCTCGAACACGTCGAGGCACCGGTGGACCTTCTCGCGGTAGCGCGTGCGGTCAGCACGGGAGAACTCCTGGGCGTCGACGTCTTCTCCCATGCGGTCACCTTAGAGCGCAGTAGGCCCGCTCAGGCAGTGCCTGACTCGGCATCCGGTCGATCGCTCACCTCGTTCCACGCGGTCGGGGGCACGGCCCGGACCAGGCACTCGGCCAGCGCCAGACCAAGCAGGTGCCCCGGGTCGGACTCGAAACAGCGGTCGAGGGCACACCACGCGAGGGCACCGTGGCCGGCCTGCCAGGCGCTGAACGCCGTGACCGCCGCGGCGTCGGGCACCTGGGCGTCGGGCGCCCGACGCAGGAGCGAGGCCCAGACGTCGAGGTGCCCGACCGCAGTGTCGGCCTGCACCGCGAACAGCGCGGCGTCGCGCACCGACACATCGCCCACGGCCCGCAGCACCCGGGCTGCCTCCTCGTCGTCGGGCAGCTGGCCGCGGGCGACGCACCCGGCGAGCAGGTCGAGCACCCTGGCCGCCTCGTCGGGCCCGGGAGGCGGCAGGGCGAGCTGGGCCCGGAGCACGGAGCGACGCTGGTCGGGGTCGGCTGCCAGGGCGGTACGGAGGTCGTCGCGGGTGGCGTGGGTGACCCGACCGTCGAAGACCGCCTGGGCCGCGAAAGGGTGACTGCGGTCGTCGTAGGGGCGGAGCGCTTTCTCGCGGCGTCCGGAGCGCGCGGCCACGCAGGTCCATCGCCCGTCGTCGGCGCGCAGGACGTCGATCACGCCGATGCGGGCCCGGGTGAAGGACGTGCGGAGTCGCGCTGCGACCCGCGCAGCCAGGACGGAGTCCGAGGTGTAGGCGACGAACGCGACCCGCTCGACGCCGTGCTCGACGGCCGGCGCCAACAGGGAGTCCACCAGCTCGACGATCGCTCCGGCCAGCTGGTCGGGAGCGGGCAGGTCGACCCGAGCATGGAAGGAGTGGCGGCCGCCGAACGTGAGCATCACGACCGACTGCGTCGGCCGGAAGCCTAGCACGACGGGGACGGCGGCGAGCAGGTCTTCGGGGCCGCGGGCGGTGAGGAGGGTGGTCATGCGTCCACGGTGCGCGCGGGTGGGATCGTCGGGAGCGGTGCCGAGGCAGCCCTGTGGAGCGCGGGTGCGGGAGCGTGGGTTGTGGACGGAAACCGGGCCGCCGGGGGTGCGATCGGGTGTCGGCGGACCCCGATAGGTTGCCCGCATGCGTCGTGAGGCCTCGGTGATGCACCTCGACCTCGATGCCTTCTTCGCCTCCGTCGAGCAGCGCGACAAGCCCTCACTGCGTGGCAAGCCCGTCGTCGTCGGCGGCGTCGGCGGTCGGGGCGTGGTGAGCACGGCGTCCTACGAGGCCCGCAAGTACGGCGTGCGCTCGGCGATGTCCACCCGCGAGGCCCGGGCCCGCTGCCCCCACGCGGCGTTCCTCAACCCGAGGTTCCACGCCTACCGCGAGTCCAGCCTCCGGGTGATGGAGGTGCTGCGCGATCTCTCCCCCCTGGTCGAGCCGCTCTCGCTCGACGAGGCGTTCGTCGACCTGGCGCCCGCCGGCCTCCCGGCGTACGACGACGCGACCGTCCGCGCCCTGGCCGAGCAGGTGCGGGCCGACGTCCACGACGTCACCGGCGGCCTGACGGCGTCGGTCGGGATCGGCACCTCCAAGTTCATCGCCAAGGTCGCCAGCGACCTCGACAAGCCCGACGGGCTGGTGATCGTCGCCGCCGGCACCGAGCAGGAGCTGCTGCGCCCGATGCACGTCACGGTGATCCCCGGAGTGGGACCGGCCACCGCCGAGCGCCTCCGCCGTGCCGGCATCACGACGGTGGCCGACCTCGAGCGGGTCAGCGAGGACGAGCTGGTCCGCGTCCTGGGCAAGGCCCACGGCCACGGCCTCCACCAGCTGGCGCGGGCGCAGGACGACCGGCCCGTCGTTCCGGAGCGTGAGACCAAGTCGGTCAGCGTCGAGGGCACCTACGACACAGACCTTACCGACAAGCGGCTGATGGAAGGGCTGGTCAGCCGACAGTCCGCCAACGTGGCCGAGCGGCTGCGCAAGAGCGGTCTGTCGGGCCGCACGGTCATCCTCAAGGTCCGGCTCCACGACTTCACGACCCTCTCCCGCTCGACGACGCTCGACGCGCCCACCGACTCGGCTCCCGTCATCGCCCGGCTCGCCCGCGGGCTCCTCGGCGAGCTCGACACCAGCGGCGGCGTGCGGCTGCTCGGGGTCGGCGTCTCGGGGCTCGCCGACTGGATCCAGGACGACCTCTTCGGCGAGACCGAGGCAGAGGAGGACGACGGGCTCGACCCGCTGCCCGACCTCCCCGACGTGCGCACCTGGAACCCCGGCATGGACGTCGTGCACGAGGAGCTCGGCCGGGGCTGGGTATGGGGTGCCGGCCGCGGCATCGTGACGGTCCGGTTCGAGACCGCCGAGACCCCGCCGGGTCCGGTGCGCTCGCTGCCGGCCGACGACCCGGCGCTCAGCGCGTGGCGGCCCGCCTGAGCTCCACCCGCTCCCCCGGCCGCAGCTGCGCACACCGCCACAGGTCGTCCTCCTCGACCAACGCCACGACCGGGTAGCCCCCCGTCGTCGGATGGTCGGCCAGGAACACGACCGGCCGTCCGTCGGGCGGCACCTGCACCGAGCCGAGCACCACGCCCTCGCTCGGCAGCTCTGCCTGTGTCCCGTACGACGCGAGCGGCAGGGGCTCGCCGACCAACCGGAGCCCGATCCGGTCGGAGTCCGGGGACACCGTGTACGCCGTGAGCTCGAGGAGGTCGAGGACGTCTCCGACGACCCGGTCCGCCCGCGGCCCCGGGGTCACCCGCAGCGGGCCGGGCAGCGGGGTGCGCGGAGTGTCGAGCGGTGCCGGAGCCGACCCGCCCTCCCCCACCGGCAGCACGTCGCCGACCGCCACGGGCGCGGGCCCGAGCCGGCCCAGGGTGTCGGTGGACCGCGAGCCCAGCACCGGCGGCACGTCGATCCCGCCGCCGACCGCGAGGTAGGACCGCAGCCCGGCGGAGGGCCGACCGAGCGAGAGCTGCCCGCCCGTCGGCAGCCGGACGGCGGCCCCGAACGCCTCGGCGCGTCCGTCGATCGCGACCGGACACGGAGCCCCGGTCGCCGCGACCCAGGCCCCCGCGTCGGCGGTCACGACCAGTCCGCCCAGCAACACCTCGAGACAGGCGGCCGACGGATCGTTGCCGACCAGGCGGTTGGCCAGCGCGGCCGCGGGCCGGTCGAGGGCCCCGGAGCGTGGGACACCGAGGTGGGCCCAGCCGGGGCGGCCGAGGTCCTGCACCAGGACGGAGGCCCCGAGAGCGTGCACCTCGAGGCTCATGGCGCCACCGCCCGGAACCTCACCCGCGTCCCTGGGGCCAGCAGCGCCGGCTCGGAGCGGTCGGGGTCCCAGAGCAGGGCGTCCGTGCGGCCGATGACCTGCCACCCGCCCGGCGAGGCGACCGGGTAGACCCCGCACCACCGCCCGGCCAGGGCCACCGAGCCGGCCGGCACCCGGGGCCGCGGGGTTGCGAGCCTCGGTACGTCGGGCAGGACCGCACCCCTCGCCGTCAGGTAGGCGAACCCGGGCGCGAAGCCGCAGAACGCCGACTCGAACGCCGTCGCCTGGTGTCGTCGTACGACGTCGGCGACGTCGCAGCCCCAGTACCGAGCGACGGTCTCGAGGTCGGGGCCGTCGTAGGTCACCGGCACCTCGACCTCCGGCCCGGGCCTCGACCCACCCGGCTCCCAGTCCGCGAGCCTGGCCGCCAGGGCATCCCGGTCGCGCAGCCCGTCCTGCAGCCCGTCGAGCAGCACCGTCTCGGCCCCCGGTACGGCGTCGACGGCCAGTCCGCGAGCCCTGGACCACTCGGCCAGGGAGACGGCCTCGGGGGACGAGGCGACCTCGACCAGGGCAGCGTCACGACCGACGCGGATGATGCGCACGACAGGGCTCCGGACATAGGTGAGGGGCTCTCGATGGTATGAGCACCAAGAGCCCCTCGGTTGATCGTGTGGTGGCACCCGATCTCGGACAAGCTCTCCGATCCCGCCGTGGCCGCCACCGGCCGGCGACCCGGGGCAAGCCCCAGGATCTGGATCTTCCTTCTTCTCCGACCCAACCCGCCGCAAGCGGTGAGCTGGTAGGAGAGTTCTATGCCCGTGGAGACCAGCCGCGCAAGGGTCTACGGCCAGGAATCTCCGGCATTTTCGGGCCACCGGCGTGTCCTCCACAGACCGGGTCGGCTCGTCCACAGACAGCCCGGGTCCGTCCACAGGAACGGCGCCTGCCTGTGGAGATCGGAGCCGAGATGAGTGGTCAGCAGAAAGGCCGCACGAGGTACCCCGCGGCCTCCAGTGCACGCAGTACGGCGTGTGCATGGGCGACCGCGCCCGGCGAGTCACCGTGGAGGCAGAGCGAGGCGACCCGCGGCGCCAGCGCCACGGCCTGCGCGACGATCGCCGCCTCGTCGTCGAGGAGAGCACCCGGCTCCGCGCGGGGGACGAGCCGCCCGTCGCGGGTGTAGCCCCGGTCGGGGAACCCCTCCTCGTGGGTCTCGCGACCGGCCTCGGCGGCCAGCGCGAGCAGGCGGGACCCGGGGAAGCCGAGGACCGGCAGGTCGCGCGACCCGGCCAGCACGGCCGCGGCCTGCACCTCGTCGCGGGAGACCCGGTGGTAGAGGGCGCCGTGCGGCTTGAGGTAGGCGACGCGCGTGCCCTCGTCCCGGGCGATCGCGTCGAGCACCTCCACCTGCTCGGCGACCTGGGCGCGCAGCAGCTCGGGCGCCACCTCGTGCTCGACCCGGCCGAAGTGTGCGCGGTCGGCGTAGGAGACCTGGGCACCCACGACCACGCCGAGCCGGGCCGCCTCGGCGCAGACGGAGTGCATGGTGTCCGGCGTACCGGCATGGAAGCCGCAGGCGACGTTGGCGGAGGTGACCACGGCGAGCAGGCCGGCATCGTCGGTCACCTCCTCGCCGAGATCGGCGTTCAGGTCGACTGCGAGCCCTCGGTCAGGCATCCGGGACGTCGAAGGTGCGGTAGTCGACGGTCACCTGGTAGCCGAGCTTCTCGTAGAGGGCCTTGGCTCCCGGGTTGTGGGCGAAGACGTTGAGGCCGAGGACCGGGTGGCCGTGGACGCGCGCCCAGAGCGCCGCCGCGTTCATGATCGCCGCTCCGTAGCCCTTGCGCCGCTGTGACTCCATGACCTCGACGTTGTAGACGAAGGCCATCCGCTGGCTGACGTCGAGCCACAGCAGGCCGACCGAGGTCTCGCCCACCCAGCCGTGGAAGAACTCCATCCCCGGTGAGTCGAGGCCGGCCGGGAGGAGCTGGCCGGTCTGCTCGGCGGATCGTTCCGCGGCCGCCTCGGCCGAGATCCCGGTCTGGACGAGTACCGCGGCGAAGTCCTCGACCGCGTGCGCGAAGAACATGTCGAACTCGTCGCTGCTCATCGGTCGCAGCTCCAGCCCGTCGGGGTCGGCGATCGGCCGGGTGAGGTCGAGCGACATGTTGAAGGCCCGCGGGGTGCTGCCGGGGAGCTCGACGAGATCCTGCGTCGTCGCGTCGTGGGGACGGCCACCCACGCCGAGCACCCGGGCCCCCATCTCGCGGGCGACCGCGAGCAGCGGGTCCAGCAGCTCGGCCACCCGGCCGGGGTCGTCGAGCTGCGCGTCGTAGACCGCGAGCTCCTCGCCCTCGAGGACCACCCACACCTGACCCACGACCCGGTCGCCGTCGACGACGTCGAGCAGCCGGGCCCGCTGTCGGGTGTCGTCGAAGAGCTGCTCCACCTGATCTCGGGCGACCTCGAGGTCGATCAGACGAGCGACGTGGCGCCCCTCGGCGACCCGGCCCACGACCGGCGAGCGACGGTCTAGCAGGTCGCGGTCGTTCACAGGTCGCAGCTCGAGCACGAGCCGATCGTAGGACGGCTACTGTCCGCAGCGTGACCACCACCGATCAGGACGTCGCAGCGGAGGCGCCCCCCGTCGCCGCGCGCCGACCCGTGACCACCGAGCACTTCGGCCGCGCCCGCACCGACGACTACGACTGGCTGCGCGCTGCCGACGACCCCGAGGTGAGGGCCTACCTCGAGGCGGAGAACGCCTGGACCGCCACCCGGACGGCCCACCTGGCCGACCTGCGCGACCGCATCTTCGACGAGATCAAGACCCGCACCAAGGAGACCGACCTCTCCGTGCCGGTGCGCAACCGCGGCTGGTGGTACTACAGCCGGTCCTTCGAGGGACGGGAGTACGGCGCGTCGTGCCGGGTCGCGGTCAGCGACCCCGACGTCTGGACCCCACCCCAGCCGGCGGAGGACGCCGCCGTCGACCAGCCCGCACTCCCCGGTGAGCAGCTGATCCTCGACCACGACGCCCTGGCAGCCGGGCACGACTTCTACTCCGTCGGCGGCGTCTCGGTCAGCCTCGACGGCAGCCTGGTCGCCTACGCCACCGACACGGTCGGCCGTGAGCGCTACGTGCTGCAGGTCAAGGACCTCGGGTCCGGCGACCTGCTCCCCGACCGGCTCGAGGGTGTGCTCGGCGGAGGCGTGTGGAGCCCCGACGGCCGCGACCTCTACTACTGCACGGTTGACGACTCCTGGCGACGCGACAAGGTCTGGCGACACCGGCTGGGCACCACGCAGGCCGACGACGAGCTCGTCCACCACGAGCGCGACGAGCGCTTCTGGGTCGGGGTCGGACGCAGCCGGACCGATCGTTTCCTGGTGATCGCGGCCGGGGCCAAGAACACGACCGAGAACCGCTTCCTCGACACCGACCACCCCGAGGCCGGGTGGGTCGTCTTCCATCCTCGTGAGGAAGGGCTCGAGTACGGCCTCGAGCACGCCGTGGTGCGCGGTGAGGACGTCTTCCTGGTGCTGCACAACCACACCGGCCCCGACTTCGAGGTCGGTGTGGCGCCGCTCGCGGCGACCGCACCCGACGACTGGCGGCCGATGGTCGGCTACGACGAACGGGTCCGCCTCGAGGACGTCGCGGCGTACGCCGGCCACCTGGTCGTCCACCAGCGCAGCGGCGGCCTCACCCAGCTCCGGATCCTGGAGCTCGACGACGCCGCACCCTCGGGCGTGGGCGACGACTACCTCGTGGAGTTCCCCCAGGAGCTCTACACCGTCGGCGGCAGCGGCGGTCCGCAGTTCGACCAGCCGACGGTGCGGGTGGGCTACACCTCGCTGACCGTGCCCTCCTCGGTCTACGACTACGACGTCCGCACCCGCGCCCTGACCCTGCGCAAGCAGCAGGAGGTCCGCGGCCACGACCCCGCGGCGTACGAGGAGCACCGGCTGTGGGCGACCGCCGACGACGGCGCGCAGATCCCGATCTCGCTGGTCTGCCGTGCCGGTGCCCGCGGCCCGGACGGGCAGCAGGGCCCGATCCCGTTCCAGCTCTACGGCTACGGCGCCTACGAGATCTCGATCGACCCCGGGTTCTCCGTGTCCCGGCTGTCCCTGCTCGACCGGGGCGCCGGGATGGCGATCGCCCACGTGCGGGGCGGCGGCGAGATGGGCCGGCGCTGGTACGACGACGGCAAGATGCTGCACAAGCGCCACACGTTCTCCGACTTCGCGGCCTGCGCCCGCCACCTGGTCGAGACGGGCTGGACCACCCACGACCGGATCGTGGGCGAGGGTGGCTCCGCCGGAGGCCTGCTGATCGGTGCCGTGGCCAACGAGTACCCCGACCTCTTCGGCGGCCTGGTCGCCGACGTGCCGTTCGTCGACGCGCTCACCTCGATGCTCGACGCCAGCCTGCCGCTGACCGTCACCGAGTACGACGAGTGGGGCAACCCGGCGGGAGACCCGGAGACCTACGACTACCTGGCCGGGTACGCGCCGTACGACAACGTCGGCGCGCACGGCTACCCGCCGATCCTGGCCACCACGTCGCTGCACGACACCCGGGTGCTCTACGTCGAGCCGGCGAAGTGGGTGGCCCGGCTGCGCGCCACCTCACCCGACGGGAGCGGGCGGCCCGACGTGCTGCTCAAGACCGAGCTGGCGGCCGGCCACGGTGGCGTCTCCGGGCGCTACCAGGGCTGGCGCGACCGGGCGTTCACCCTGGCCTGGATGCTCGACGTGATGGGCCTCGCGGGAGCCGCGACCGCTCAGCCGCTCGCCTGAAGGCCGTCTGGCGAGCGAGCTCGTTGCGGTGGGCCGCCCGGACTCCGTCCGGTCCGGATGGCGCCTGGCGAGCGAGCTCGCTGCGGCGTTCGCTGCGGTGGGCCGCCCGGACTCCGTCCGGTCCGGATGGCGCCTGGCGAGCGAGCTCGCTGCGGCGTTCGCTGCGGTGGGCCGCCCGGACTCCGTCCGGTCGGCCCGTCCTCGCTCAACTGAGAAGTCCCTGAGAGTTCCGCGCGGACGCAACTACCAGGCCTCTCCACACGTCGTGTCGGGTGAAGGGTTTTCGCACCGTACCCACCGGGAATCCCCCCGGACCCGGGTGCGTTGCAGTCGATGTGGGTACTTACTGCTCGGTAGGGGCTCACGCCGTACAGGAGGGCGTCCATGGCAACACGAACCGTCAGTGCGACTCGTGAGATCGAGGGCCGCGACAGCGTCGGCCTGTATCTCGACGAGATCGCCCGCACCCCCCTGCTCGACGCGGCCGCCGAGGTCGAGCTGTCCAAGACGATCGAGGCCGGGCTGTTCGCCGAGGCTCTGCTCGCCGAGGGCCGGGTCGGCCGCAAGAAGGGCGGCGCCCCGATG
This sequence comes from Nocardioides sp., assembly GCA_023252065.1. The sequence goes on from JAHEXO010000017.1 coordinate 10,995, forward strand.
TCGGCGACCGAGGCCGAGCTCGAGTGGCTCGCCGAGGAGGGCCGCAAGGCCGTCGACCAGTTCATCAGCGCCAACCTACGTCTCGTGGTCTCCATCGCCCGCAAGTACGGCCGGGCCCAGATGCCGATGCTCGACCTGATCCAGGAGGGCAACACCGGCCTGATCCGGGCAGTCGAGAAGTTCGACTACACCAAGGGCTACAAGTTCTCCACCTACGCCACCTGGTGGGTGCGGCAGGCCATCACCCGCGGCATCGCGCAGCAGGCCCGCGTCGTCCGGCTCCCCGTGCACGTGGTCGAGGAGCTCAACCAGGTCGGCGGTGCCCGTCGTACCCTCGAGCGCCAGCTGGGGCGTGACCCGGAGCCGGAGGAGATCGCCACCGAGCTCGGCATGGACGTCGACCGGGTCCTCGACCTGATCGCCTGGGGCCGCGACCACGTCAGCCTGGACACGCCGGTCGACGAGGACGGCGACACGTCGCTGGGCGACCTGATGGCGCAGGAGACCGCCCCCGGCCCCGACGACAGCGTGCTGGACGTCGAGGCACGGGCCCGCCTCGAGGCCCTCGTGGGCGAGCTCGACGACCGTGCCGCCGACATCATCCGCGCCCGCTACGGCCTCCTCGACGGTCGCCAGCACAAGCTGGCCGACATCGGCGCCCGCCACGGCATCTCGGCCGAGCGCGTTCGCCAGCTCGAGCGCGAGGCGCTGCAGAAGCTGCGCCGCCTCGGCGACCCCGACCTGGCGGCCTGACCACCTGACCGAAGCGAGCGTGCTCGGCACGCTCGCGCCACTCAGCCGCTCGCCTCCGTCCTGAGCAGCTGATCGAGGACCTCCGTCACACGCTGGCGGAGGTCCTCGTGCGAGCCGGTGTTGTCGATCACGTAGGTGGCAGCCGCGAGCCGGTCCTCACGCGACGCCTGGGCCGCGATCCGGCTGCGGGCCTCCTCCTCGGTCCAGCCACGCTCACGGACGGCCCGCTCCACCTGCACGTGCGTCGGTACGTCGACCACGAGCACCGCGTCGAACCGGCCCACCTGGCCGGTCTCCACCAGCAGAGGGATGTCATGGACGACCAGGGCTCCCTCCGGCGCCGATGCCTCCAGCTCGGCAGCCCGCGCCCGCACCAGCGGATGGATGATCGCCTCCAGAGCCCCGCGGGAGGCAGGATCCTCGAACACGAGCCTCCCCAGGGCGGCCCGGTCGAGCGCTCCTTCGGCGTCGAGCACCCCCGGCCCGAACTCCGCGACGACGTCGGCCAGGCCCGGCGTACCCGGCGCCACGACCTCCCGGGCCAAGGTGTCGGCATCGACGACGACCGCTCCCAGGTCGCTGAGCATCGACGCCACAGTGCTCTTG
>JAHEXO010000336.1 GCA_023252065.1 Nocardioides sp.
CGCCGTGACTGCGACGACGGAGCTCGACGACGTCGACCGGGTTCGCGGTCTCGGCACCACCCTCCTCGGGGTGCTGGTCACGCACCGGCAGCGTGGAGCCTACCTGGTCTACCAGGCCTACGAGTTCGACATCGGTGGCGAGACCTGAGAGAGGGCCGGTAGCTCCTGCAGGCGACGCGTCGATCCGGCGTTCGGCCGTTCGACCTACGGGTGAGAGGGTCCAGGAGGACCCGAGACCTGAGGAGCACACATGAAGTACACGCTGATCTTGCGGGCCACCGACGAGACGTGGGAGGCCTACCAGGACGTCGAGTTCACAGAGATCCTCTCGAAGATGGGCCTTGAACGACGAGCTCATCAACGCCGGGGTGCTGGTGGCAGCGGAGGGGCTGGCCGACGTCAGTGAGTCGGTGGTGGTCGACTACTCCTCGACGCCGCCGGTGGTGACCGACGGGCCGTACGGCGAGACCAAGGAGCTGTTCAACGGCTTCTGGATCCTCGACGTCGCCTCCCATGAGGAAGCGGTCGAGTGGGCCAAGCGGGCGCCCATGGCGGGTCCGGGATCGAAGACCGAGATCCGGCGGATCACCCACATCGACGAGTTCCCGCAGGACAACGTATGGATCCAGAAGGAGCGGGCGTGGCGGGAGTCGACCGGACAGCTGTGACGTCACCGGCCGGACCACCTGGAGGCACCGGGGATCGAGTCGGCACGGATCGTCGGAGCCCTGGCCCGCTACACCGGCGACTCCGCGATGGCCGAAGACCTGGCGCAAGAGGCGCTCGCCGAGGCGCTGGTCTCGTGGCCGCCCGACGGCGTACCCCGCAACCCCGGCGCGTGGCTGATCACCGTCGGCCGGCGTCGGGCCATCCGGCTCGCGACGGACCGGTCCGATCCCGGCCTGCAGTCCGACCTCGCGGTGCTGGCCGGCGAGACGACCGACGACCTCGGCGCGCCCGGGTGACGTCGGAGGGCCTCCCCGACACCAGCGTGTTCATGGCTCGGGAGGACGGCCGGGAGCTGCGGGCCGACCGGTTGCCCGAGCGGAGCCACGTCAGCGCGGTGACCCTCGCCGAGCTGCAGGCCGGGGTGCCGGCAGCCCCTGACACCGCCACCCGCCAGCGGCGTCTGGTCACCGCCCAGCTGGCCGCCGAGGTCGTCCCGCTCCCGGTCGACGGTGCGGCTGCCGCTCAGTGGGCACGCCTGCGGGTGCTGGTGCACGAAGCCGGTCGCGGGGTCGGCGTGAGCGACCTGTGGATCGCCGCCGCCGCGGTCGCCCACGGCCTCCCCGTCGTCACCCAGGGCTCCGACGTCGACGCCCTCGACGACCTGGGGCTCGTGGACGTCCTCAGGGTGTGACGGGCCGGCGCGCCGTCGGTCGTGCCCGGGGCACGTAGGGCATTCGGAGTAGGGCTGAAGCCGGATGACCTCGCACCTGGGCGGCGTCATCGTGTGAGCCATGGATCAGCTCCCGGTCGTGATCGTCGGCGCCGGCCTCGCCGGGCTCGTCACAGCGCGGGAGCTGGCTCTGGCCGGGGTGGAGTGCTGCGTCCTCGAGTCCTCCTCGCGCGTGGGTGGGCGGGTCGAGACCGCCACCTTCGCTGACGGCCGCACGGCCGAGGCGCACATGGAGGAGTACTGGTCGGGGAGCCCGGCATACGCGCTCCTGCACGACCTCGGCCTTCCCCTGCACCTCGACAGCGCGCACTCGGCCGTCATCCTCGACGGCCGGCTCTGCCCGTACGCCGGTGGTGGCCGCGACGACTACCTGGCCGGAGTGTTCAGTCCGGACGACGCCGCAGCGTTCCTGCGCTTCGGTGAGCAGGCGGCGGCAACGGCCGAGAGTCTCCGGCTCGACCGACGACCACCCGGTGGGGTCACCAGCGAGCCGTTAGCGTCGTACGTCGAGCGGCTGGTGCCTCAGCGACGCGTCCGGGAGTGGATCAGGGTGGTCGTGGAGTCCGAGACCGCCGTCGAGTGGGAGACGATCGCGGCGGCCGACGGGCTGATCGAGCTGATGCCGTTCCTCGACGGCCCGGACGGTTTCGGGGAGGTCAACGCCCACGTGGTCGGCGGCAACGAGCGCTTCGTCGAGGCACTCGCCGCCGGGCTGCCCGCCGGCACCCTACGCACCGGGCAGCCGGTCACCCGGGTGCGGGACATGGGCGGCCACGTCGAGGTGACGCACGGTGGTGGCGAGGTCACACGCTGCGATCACGTGGTGGTCACCGTTCCGCTCTGGTCACTGCCCGACGTGGGGCTCGAGTGGGAGCTCGACGCACCGAGCGCAGCGGCCATCGGAGCCTCGTCCACCGGCTCCTACGTCAAGGCGCTCCTGCGGTTGCGGCCCGAGGCCCGCGAGCTCTGGGAGCGACACGGCCCCGGCGTCTTCACCCTGCTGACCGACTCGCCCGCTGGCTGCGTCTACCTGGTCGACGACACCCCAGGACTGGACCCGCTCCTGACCATGCTGGTCCCCGGACGATATGCGCGGTCGCTCTGCGCGGCCCCGCCGTACTCACGCGGTCCCCGCATGCGTCGGGCGCTGGACCGGGTTGCCGGGGAGGTGCCGCTGTGGCCGGGGCTCGGCCACCTGGTGCTCGAGAGCCGGATCTTCGCCTATCCCGACGCAGTGGCCACCTGGCACGTCGACCGCGGGCGGTCGCGCTTCGACGAGCCGGCCCAGGCGCTGCGCCGCCCGCACGGCCGGCTGCGGTTCGCCGGCGACACCCTGGAGAGCAGCCACTCCGACGGAGCCGTCCGCTCGGGCCAGCGCGTTGCCCGGGAGATCGTGGCCCAGCTGAGCGGGCCTCGTGTGCTGGCCGCGGCGTTGTCGTGATGAGCGAGCAGCGGGTCATCGCCCCCGTCGAGCCGCCCGAGACGTCCAAGCTGCGGCGCGAGCTGAGCCGCTTCGACACCGTGCTGTTCCTGATCTCGGCCATGGTGGTGGTCGACACGATCGGCGCGATCGCGATCGGCGGTGCGGAGGTCTTCACCTGGCTGGTCGTGCTGTTCCTCTTCTTCTTCATCCCCTCGGCCCTGATCAGCGCCGAGCTCGGCGCGGCGATCCCCGAGGAGGGCGGTGTCTATGTCTGGGTACGTCGCGCGTTCGGCAGGTTCGCCGGCGCCCTGACCTCGCTGTTCTACTGGGCCGGCACGCCGCTGTGGCTCGGCGGGTCGGTCACGGCGGTCGCGATCACGGTCTACGACCGGTTCCTCGGACATCTCACGCGGCCCGAGACCTTCGTGTTCGGCACCGTCTTCGTGCTGCTGGCGACGACCGCCGCAGTGGTCCCGCTGAAGTGGGGCAAGTGGGTGCCCAGCACCGGAGCGATCGGGCAGATCATCCTGTTGCTGGTCTTCACCGGCAGCGTCGCGGTGTACGGCGCCCAGCACGGCGTACACGGGCTGAGCGTCGGGGAGCTCAGACCGTCCGGGGCCGTCTTCATCGCGGTCGCGCCGATCCTGCTCTACTCGTTCGTCGGCGTGGAGCTGCCCACCACCGCTGCCGAGGAGATGCACGACCCACGGCATGACATCCCGGCCGCGATCGGCCTGGCCGGCCTCGGGCAGGCGCTGATGTACGGCGTCCCGATCCTGGCCGTGCTCGTCGTGCTGCCGACCGACCAGATCACCTCCCTGCACGGGCTCGTCGACGCCATGAAGACGGTCTACACGGTCTACGGCGGAAGCGTCGGCCCCGACGGAGCCACCCTCACCGGAGCGGGCCTGGAGCTCGGCCGGCTGAGCGCCGTGCTCTTCATCTGGGTGCTGCTGGCCAGTGGGTCCGCCTGGATCATGGGGGCCGGGCGTGCGCAGGCCGCGGCGTGCCTCGATGGCGGAGGGCCGCGCGTGCTCGGGCGCATCTCGGAGCGCAGCGGCGTGCCCGTGGTGATGGGCCTGGTCTCGGGGGCCGTCTCCTTGGCC
>JAHEXO010000337.1 GCA_023252065.1 Nocardioides sp.
GCGGGGAACCAGGTGTCTAGCACCGTCCCATCGCCGGCACCGCGGGTGACGACGGTGGCCAGGCCCCAGCCGTGGGCGCGGGTCGCGGTGTCGGTCACGGGGAGAGTCTAGGAGCGGGCCGTGAGGATCCCCGAAGCGAGGAGGTGGACCTCGGCGGCCGCCTGCTCGGGGTCCACCACGTGATGCAGGTGCCCGGCGGCCAGCTCGCCGACGGGCCACCCCAGCGCCCGGGCGGCGTCGGCTTCGGCGCGGTAGCCGTCACCGAGGGCGAGGTAGGCCGCGGGCTGGAGGTACCAGGTCGGGGGCGTCGGCGGGTCGTGGAGGAGGAAGGCGGGGTCGAGGCGCGGCTGGGTCTGCTCGAGCAGCGACAGCCACTCCTCCGGTACGACGTCGAGGAGGTCCTCGGGGGGCCACCACTCGGTCCACCCGGGGAGCAGGCCGTCGTCGGCGACCTTGCCCCGGATGAAGTCGGCGAACCCGGCGCTGTCGCTGATGCCGGGCAGCAGCGCGTCGACGTAGACGATCGCCGCCCCCACCTGCTCGGCGATGGCGGGCGCGAACCTGCCGGCGTTGGAGTGGGGCACGACGAGATCGGCGCCGGCGCACTGGGCCACCAGGCTGACGAGCAGGGCACCCACGCCGCCGTCCTCGGCGTCGGCCGCGTCGCTGGGCAGCTCGGGGTCGGCGATCGACACGTCGTAGCCCCGGCTGTTCAGGGCCCGGCCGAAGGGGCTGTAGACGGCGACGCCGAGCAGCGGGCTCGGGACCACGACGGCGTGCACGCGCTCAGGCTAGGGCCTGGTGCGGGCGCGGGCCTGACCCGCGTGGGTCACTGACCCGTGCGGCCGTCGACGCACTCCCGCAGCAGGTCGGCATGGCCGCAGTGCCGCGCGTACTCCTCGATCATGTGGACGACGATCTCCCGGAGCTCGGACTGGTCGCCCTCCGGACCGACCAGCGTGCCCAGGTCGTCGTAGCGCTCGTAGACCTCACGCGCGTGGGCGACCTCGCCGCGCCACACCTCCCACGCCTCGGCGACGACCGAGGGGTCGGCCACGGCTCTGTTGAAGTCGAGGTCGCGGTCCTCGGGCGACTTGAACGGCCGCTGCAGATCCTGGTGGCCCTCGATGAACCGGCGGTACCAGTGGAACTCCACCGACGCCAGGTGCCGGAGCAGGCCCAGCAGCGACATCGTCGACGGCGGCACGGACCGGCGGGCGAGCTGCTCGGGCTCGAGCCCCTCGCACTTCATCTCGAAGGTCATCCGGAAGTGGTCGAGGTACTCCGCGAGCACCGCCTTCTCGCCCCTCGGTGCGGCGTCGGTCTCGCGGGGGTCGTCCTCGGGGTCCACCCACATGTCGGGGAACGCTCTGGGCGTCTGCTCGCTCATGCTCCAGCACTCTGCCGTGGCGGTGGGTCGGCGCCAAATCGGTTCTTGCCGGGCGGGAGCTCCTGCATCAGCGCCTTGTTCGCGGCTCGGGCGCGCACGAAGTCGGGGCGGCCGACGGAGCGGTTCAGGTACCACGTCCAGCCAGGCCCGTCGCCCACCCGCCAGTAGTCCCGGGCGAGGACCTGTTCGGCCCAGGTGCCGGCGTGCGACTCGTCCACGACCACGAAGGTCGGCTGGAGCGCCGCGACCTGCCGGGAGTAGCCGCGCATCCCACCCGGCAGGGTCTGGTCGAGGTAGCGCCGCATGGTGCCGTTGAAGAGCTGGTACGGCGTGGGGTTGTCTCGTCCGGCCAGGGCCAGCACCTGGGGAGCGTCGATGCTGAGCACGCCGGCGTCGGCCGGCTGCGTGGCGAGCACGGCGCGGATGTCCGCCCGCTCGAGCACGAGGAGGTTGCTCCGGGTCGCGATCGACTCGACGGTCGCACCCGCCACCGCGCCCACCACGACGGCGACCAGCACGCCGTACCGCAGCCGGAGGGGGAGGCGCCAGGCTCCGCGGACCACGAGCCCGGCGACGCCGAGTGCTGCGAACGGCAGGACCACGAAGAGATCGGGTCCGCCGTTGAGGACCGCCGCGCTCCACGCAGCGGCGGCGACACCGGCCGCGGCCACGCTCCACAGGCGACGGTCGCGGAGGGCGAGCGCCACCAGCCCGACCATACCGAGCGGCACCAGCGCCAGGGAGATCCCGTAGGAGCGCCACAGGATGGGCAGCAGGGCCATCGGCTGGAGGAGCAGGGACGGCTGCCGTGCGTCGCGCAGGTTGACGACGATGAAGCCGCCGACCGCGGTGTGCAAGGTCCCGGTCAGGGCGAACCACGCCACCGCGAGCGCACTCGGCACGGCGCCGCCGGCCACGAACTCCACGACGGCATCGCGCCGTGCAGCTCGGGGCAGCAGGAGCACCACTACCGTGGCGGCGGCCAGGGCCGGTGCCAGGGAAGGCTGCCAGGTCAGTGTCGTCAGCGCGGTACACACCCCGGCGGCCACGAAGCGCCGGCGGCCGAGGAACACCAGACAGCACAGGAGGGCCAGCACCATCGTCGTCTTCTCGCGAGGCCCGTCCGTGGCGAGCTGGAGGAACCGGGTGAACGTCAGGAACACCGCGGCTGCGACGTAGCCGGCTGCCCGCGAGCGGAAGGTGTCGCGAGCCAGTGCGTGCACCAGCACCACGCACGCGACCGACAGCAGCAGGAAGAGGAGCCGGGCGGAGGGCACCGGGGCCAGCCCGAACAGCCGGCCGACCCAGATCGCGAGGCCCGGCACGGCGTCGGCGAGCGGGCCGACGGAGTTGAAGATCCCGGTGTACGGCGGGATGCCGCGCGCGACGTGCTCGCCGCCGTACACGAACACGCCCAGGTCGTGCTCGAGGTAGCCCTGCATGCCGTGCAGGGCGTAGACGACTAGCGCCACCAGGCCGACGAGCAGTGGATCCCCGACCGACCGGGCCGAGACCCACGGCGGAAGGCGGTCCGGCGTACGTCCGCGTGCCGGGACCCGGTGGTCGAGGACCGAGATCACGGGTGCAGGTTGACCCCGGCACCTGAGGAAAAGGTGAGCGCCAGATGAGGACCGGGTGAGGGTCCGACCGGTCAGGTTGCAACCAGGTGGCCGACGGTCGGGCCCGGCCCGTAGGCTGGGCGCCACAGGCGTCTGAGCCGTCATCAGCGGTGAGCCTCCGGAAGAACGGCGCAAGCCCAGTAGAACCGGACGGGTGGGCCCGTCATCGCCCGCAACGAGCGGTCTCGCCGCTGGTTGAGGAGGTCGCCCTGCGACCGTCTCCAACCCGAGGTGAGGCAAGCGAGGTGGTACCGCGGCAGCCTCCGCCGGAGGTGGTCGTCCTCGCGGGTTTCGAGACGGGCCTGACGGCCCTCCTCAACCAGCGAGGAACCGATGACGTACCCCCAGGTCTCCCACGACCCGCACGCCGATCCCGGTCAGGGCAGAGATGGCGTCCCCGCGACGCCTCGGTTCCCGCAGATCGAGGAGCAGGTCCTCGCCTACTGGGAGGCCGACGACACCTTCCGGGCCAGCGTCGAGCAGCGGCCGGCCGGCGAGAACGGCGACAACGAGTTCGTCTTCTACGACGGGCCGCCCTTCGCCAACGGCCTGCCGCACTACGGCCACCTCCTGACCGGCTACGTCAAGGACCTGATCCCGCGCTACCAGACGATGCGCGGGCGCCGGGTCGAGCGACGCTTCGGCTGGGACACCCACGGCCTGCCGGCCGAGCTCGAGGCGATGCGGCAGCTCGGCATCAAGACCACCGACGAGATCCTCGAGATGGGGATCGAGGGGTTCAACGCGGAGTGCCGCAAGTCGGTCTTCGAGTACACCGACGAGTGGCGCGACTACGTCACCCGCCAGGCGCGCTGGGTCGACTTCGACCACGACTACAAGACCCTCGACCTCGACTACATGGAGTCGGTGATGTGGGCCTTCCAGCAGCTGTGGCAGAAGGGCCTGGCCTACGAGGGCT
>JAHEXO010000338.1 GCA_023252065.1 Nocardioides sp.
CCTCGACGATCAGCCGGCCGCCCGGCCGCAGCGCGTTGTACATGTGGGCCACGGCGGCCGCGGGGTCGCGCAGGTGGGTGAGGACGAACCACGCGTAGACGACGTCGTACGCCGCGTCGCCGAGGCCGCCGGTGATGTCGGCCACCCGGAACTCCAGGTTGGCGACCTCGCCGGACTCCGCGCGGGCCAGGTCGATCTTGGTCGGGTCGAGGTCGATGCCGACCACGGAGCCGCTGGGGCCGACGAGACGGGCGAGGTCGCGGCTGACGTCACCACCGCCGCACCCGACGTCGAGGCAGCGCAGGTCCGGGCCGACCCCCGCTCGCTCGAGCAGGGCCAGAGTGGTCGGCTGCATGGCGCGACCGAGCACACGGAGACGCTCGCGCCCTTCCAGTCCGCCCCGGATCAGGTAGTGGTGGTCGTCCATGGCTTCCCTCCCGGGCCCCGAGCCGGCAGCCGGCGACCCGGCGTGTCTCAGGAGTCCATCTTCGCCGACTCGGCGAACGGCGCCAGGAGCGAGCGGAGGAGGGCGGCGAGCTTGGTGCGGTCGCGGTCGGGAAGCACCTCGAGCAGCCGGTGCTCGGCGTCGAGGAGGGCGGTGAACGCGCCGTCGACGGCGGACCTGCCCTCGGGGGTGAGCCGCACGATCACGCCGCGGCGGTCGTCGGGATCGGGGTAGCGCTCGACGAGAGCGCGGGCGCTGAGCCGGTCGATCCGGTTGGTCATGGTGCCGCTGGTCACGAGGGTCTCGCGCAGGAGGCGGCCGGGGGAGAGCTCGTAGGGCGCGCCGGCCCTGCGCAGCGCGGCCAGGACGTCGAACTCCCACTGCTCCATGCCGTGGGCCGCGAACGCGTCGCGGCGGGCCAGCTCGAGGCGCCGGGCGAGGCGGCTGATCCGGCTGAACACCGAGACCGGGGCAAGATCGAGGTCGTCACGCTCGCGGCCCCAGGCCTCGAGCAGCTCGTCCACCTCGTCGCGCACCCGACCATGGTACGGCCGTCGAGAATCTTGACATCGAGAGGTGTCAGGTTCCACGATAGTTATCTTGACGTCAAGATAACTCGGAGGATGACCCATGGCCCACGTGTGGGACCCCGACCGCTACCTGACCTACGCCGACGAGCGCGGCCGCCCCTTCGTCGAGCTGCTCGCCCGGGTCGGCGCCGAGGCGCCGGCGACCGTCGTCGACCTCGGCTGCGGCCCGGGCAACCTGACCGTGCTCCTGCGCCATCGGTGGCCCGAGGCGACGGTCCTCGGCCTCGACTCGAGCCCGGAGATGATCGCGAAGGCGCGCGCGGCCGACGACACGACCACCTGGGAGGTCGCCGACCTCCGCGCCTGGGCCACCGACGCCGAGCCAGTCGACGTCCTGGTCTCCCACGCCACGCTCCAGTGGGTGCCGGGCCACCTCGACCTGCTGCCGGCGCTCGTGTCGCGGGTCAACGGCGGCGGATGGTTCGCCTTCCAGGTGCCGGCCAACTTCGACGAGCCGAGCCACACGATCCGTACCGAGCTCGCCGCCGAGGCGCCGTACGACGAGCACACGCAGGGCGTCGCGGTTCCGAGCAGCCACGACGCGGCGGTCTACCTCGAGCGGCTGTCGGCGCTCGGCTGCGAGGTCGACGCCTGGGAGACGACGTACCTCCATGTCCTGACCGGTCCCGACCCGGTCTTCACCTGGGTCTCCGGCACCGGCGCGCGGCCGACCCTGCAGGCGCTGCCCGACGACCTCCGGCAGGGCTTCGAGGCGGAGTTCAAGCGCCGACTGCGGGCGGCGTACCCCGAGCGCGACGGGCGCGTCGTCCTGCCGTTCCGGCGGGTCTTCGTGTTGGCGAGGGTCGCATGATCGCGCTCCACCACGTCCAGGTCGCCTGCCCGCCCGGCGGCGAGGACGCCTGCCGGCGCTTCTACGCCGACGGCCTCGGCCTCAGCGAGGTCGAGAAGCCGGAGGACCTGCGCGGTCGCGGTGGCGCCTGGTTCCGGGCGTACGACGTGCGGGGCGCGGTGAGCGCGGAGCTCCACGTCGGCGTGGAGGAGCCGTTCGTCCCGGCCCGCAAGGCCCACCCGGCGTTCGTCGTCGACGACCTCTACGCGGTGGCCGGCTCGGTCGTCGCTGCCGGTGGTGACGTCGACTGGAGCGAGCGCGACACGTTCCCGGGCCACCGGCGCTTCCACGTGCGCGACCCGCACGGCAACCGGGTGGAAGTGCTCCAGCCGAGCCCCGCCTCCCCGCTGTAACGCTCCGTTATCTGCACCGGGGCGCCCGCGCACGGGCGCCCCTCCGGAGATAACGGAGCGTTACAGCTGAGTGGAGTCGGTCAGCGGCCGAAGAGCTTGGAGAAGAACCCCGTGCCGACGCCGGCCTCGGCCCGCTCCTCGGCAGTGTGGGAGTTGTCGCACCAGATCTCGCGGGGCACCATCGACTTGACTTGGGCGACGTGCTGGCCGCAGCCGGACCAGGTGGTGCCACCGCAGAGGCGGCAGCGGACGGGGCGACACATGCAGGACTCCTCGGAAAGGTCGGAATACCGGGTGGGGTATCGGTGGTTACGACTGTAACACCCCCAGGGGTATGATCCGACTTCCACAGAGAGGCACCCATGGCCACCCTTCCGCTCACCGAGCAGGCGTTCGAGCAGACCGTCACCTCCGACGGCATCGTCCTCGTCGACTTCTGGGCCTCGTGGTGCGGCCCGTGCCGCATGTTCGCGCCGATCTACGAGAAGGCGTCCGAGACGCACACCGACATCACCTTCGCCAGTGTCGACACCGAGGCCGAGCGTGGCATCGCTGGAGCGCTCCAGATCAGCTCGATCCCGACGCTGATGGCCTTCCGCGACGGCATCCTGGTCTTCCGCCAGGCCGGCGCCCTGCCGGCCCCGACCTTCGAGCAGCTGATCGAGGCCGTCCGCGGCCTCGACATGGACGTCGTACGCCGTGAGGCCGCGGCGGCCGGCCAGGAGGCGTGATGGAGCTCCCCGTCGACGAGATGGCCCCGGTCATCAACCGGATCAAGCGCGCTCGCGGCCAGCTCGACGGCGTCGTGCGGATGCTGGAGGAGGGCCGTTCCTGCGAGGACGTCGTGACCCAGCTCGCAGCGGTCTCCAAGGCGCTCGACCGGGCGGGCTTCGCGATCATCGCCTCCGGCCTGCGGCAGTGCATGATCCCGGGGCCCGACGGCGAGGCTCACCTCGACGTCGCGCGCATGGAGAAGCTCTTCCTCTCCCTGGCCTGAGCGAGCACCGCAGCTCTACGGCTTCACCTCTCGGCGGTCCGCTGGCGGACCGTGAGCCCACACGTTACCGAGTGGTAACCTCTCCCGTGGTCTACGTCCTCAGCCTGTGGCAGCGAGCCGGACGAGCTCCGTTCGGCGACCGGCTGTTCTCGACGATGTTCGGCCTGCGTGCGCCGTACTTCCGGTCGGTGCGCCCGCGCTTCACCCGGCTCGAGCCGCACCGCGCGGAGCTGGTGGTTCGGGACCGGCGTCGGGTGCACAACCACCTCGGCACCGTGCACGCGATCGCGCTCTGCAACGGCCTCGAGGCGGCGATGGGTGCTCTCGCCGAGGCGACGATCGCTCCGGACCGGCGCTGGATCCCGAAGGGGATGCAGGTCGCCTATACCGCCAAGGCGGCCGGTGACGTCACCTGCATCGCCGAGACGTCGCCCGACGACTGGACCGGCGGCGAAGCCCGCGAGGTGCCGGTGCGCGTCCGCGGTGAGCTCGCCGACGGCACGATCGTGATCGAGGGTGTGATCACGCTCTGGGTGACGCCGCGGCCTGACGGCGCTAGCAGCGCTTCGCGGTGAGTCAGGTGCCGCTGTCGACGACGAAGACCGGGTTGGTGAGCGCGACCATCGGGTACGACGTGAGGTCGCCGCTCGGGTCCACGGCGGCCGTGGGGCGTCGTACCTCGACCC
>JAHEXO010000339.1 GCA_023252065.1 Nocardioides sp.
ACACCCGTCCAGTGCAGCGAGGGCCACGAGGTCGGCAGGGTGGAGCGGGTCCTGGTCGACGAGAAGGTCGACGTCTTCGACGGCATCGTGGTCAGGACCGCGGACGGCAGCCGGTTCGTCGACGCCGACCAGGTGGGCCAGATCTACACCTCCCACGTCTGCACCACGGTGCCGGCCGCGGACGTCCCACACCTGCCCGTCACCGACCACGACCCCGCCCGCCGAGGGGACTCCGGGTCGTCGTCGTTGTCGCTGGGTGACCGCATCCGCCGGTTGTTCGGGCGCGACCGCTCGTAACGGACCTGCGCGCGGCTAGGGCGTCACGGGTTCGTCTTCATGGCGCGCATCCGACGCGCGTCGTTCTCGTTGTCCCAGAGCACGACGGCGTCGCCGTTGGGGGCGACCCGGGAGGAGACGCCTTCGATCACGCCGCCGGGGTCGACCCCGATGGTGTAGAGGCTGCTCCAGCGGCCACCAGCCGGGCGGTACCTGCCGTAGAGGGTCTCCTGGCCCCACGCGACCGACGTGTCGCCGTTCTCGTTGAGAGCGACCGACACGAAGCCGTAGTCGCCCCCGTCGGCCGGGTGGAGCGAGGTGGGCGCGGACCACGGGCCGTGGGGAGGGCGACGGACCAGCACGAGGGCGCCCGCGCGTCCAGTGGCGACCACCGCCGTGCCGTGGCCGTTCATGGCCAGCGAGTAGCCACCGCCGGACGAGAGACGGCGTGCCGCACCGAACGCCCCGCCGGTAGGCCGGTAGACGGCCTCGACCGGGCCGCTGTAGGTCGGCATGTAGACCACCAACGCATCGCCGGCACTGTCGACGGCCAAGCTGCCGTACATCGCATCGGGGACGACCGTGGTCGGTCTGCTCCAGCGTTGACCCGGGTGGCGGCTTCGGAACAGCAGGGCGCGGGGTTGTCCTACCGGGCGGTGCACGTACAACAACCGCGCGGTCCCGTCGGCCGCTATGCCCACCTGTGGGTGGTGGCTTCCGGCGGACTGGGTCACGTCGACGACATCGGTCCATCCTCGACCCGGCCCGTGGTAGACCGACTGGACGCGGTAGGGCTGGTTGTGCCCCGTGCCACCCCAGCTCCAGACGACCACGGCCGCCCCCTTGGGGCTCACCGCCAAAGTGAGCTCGGAGGCCCCGAGGCTCCCCTTCCCGTCACCCGGGTAGCCGGGGACCTTCAGGTCTCGCGAGATCCGGACGGGCTTGGACCAGCCGGAGCCCGCGGTCATCCTCGATGCCATGACCCCGTCGGTGAACCCCGGCCGCTGGTTGATCCATACCGCAGTGATGTTGCCGGCAGCGTCGGCCGCCATCTTCGACACGTCGATCGCGGGGTTGGTCGAGATGACCTTCGGCTGGGTCCAGGTGCTGTCGACCTGTCGCCGCATGCTCATGATCCCCTCAGGGGTGCCCCACACCAGGACGGTCCGGTGAGCCGCATCGGCCATGAAGGTCCCGCCCATGTAGACGGGGTCCTCCCACACCACGGGGGTGGACGCAGCCCCCACGGCAACCGTCGGGGCGGCGACCAGGACGGGCACCACCAGGGCCAGGGCCGCAGCGGACGTGACGAACATCGACCTCACAGTCATCGGACACCTCGAGGCGGGTGACTCGGCGACAAACCCGCCGTCCTCCAGTCTCGGCCGGACGACTCGGCGTGACCACGGCCCACCGACCCGGAGATCCGGGTCATGAGCCCTGTGGATCACGCCCGAACGGCGGTGGGAGTGTCGGTGGTCACGTCTGGCGTCGTGGACATGAGGCAAGGCTCGGGCGTGGCACGCAGGGGCGAGGGGCGCGCGTCGCCGACCGCCTGGCCACGTGGGGCGACGCGCGAGGCAAGAGCCAGGTCATGGCCGACACGCTCATCGAGCGGATCAGGTCAGAGAGCGGCCGCCGACGTGCCGGTCGAGGTCGCGCTCGTGGTGCGGGGCCGAGACTCTGCTGGGTGGCCGACGCCCCCGCCCCCTCGTGGGCTACGGACCGCTCCCGGAAGCCCGGGGTGTGCTCGGTCCAGCCCCGAGCCGGCTGACTCGGCGTGACTAGGCTCGGTGAACATGAGCGACCTCTCCGCCGAGGACCAGAAGCTGGTGACCCTGGCCCGCGCGACCATGGCGCGCACCCGGGCTGGGGAGGGTGCCGCAGTGCGCGATCTCGACGGGCGCACCTACGCCGCGGGGTCGGTGGCGCTCGAGAGCCTGCGCCTCAGCGCCCTCGAGGTCTGTGTGGCCATGGCCCTGTCCTCGGGGGCCCAGGGCCTCGAGGCGGCCGTGCGGCTCGGAGGCGACGGCGAGCCCGACCTGCGCGCCCTGCGCGAGCTCGGAGGCGACGGCGTGGTCGTCCACGTCGGCGACGCTCGGGGGAAGATCACCGCGTGAGCGTCCCGGCTGCCGCAGCCGGGAGCTGGCGTCTCGGCGACCGCACCGTCCATCGGCTCGGCTTCGGCGCGATGCGCCTGACCGGCACCGGCGGGATGGGCCGCGGTGACGATCGCGACC
This sequence comes from Nocardioides sp., assembly GCA_023252065.1. The sequence goes on from JAHEXO010000339.1 coordinate 2,517, forward strand.
CCGAGCAGTCAGCCGCCGTCCTGCGACGGGCGGTCGAGCTGGGGGTGAACCACATCGACACCGCGGGCTTGTACTTCTCGCCTACGGCGCGCGCCCACGAGATCATCCGAGCCGCGCTCGCGCCGTACGACGACGACCTCACGGTCGTCACCAAGGTCGGCCCCGGCCGCGACCGAGCCACGGGGGAGTGGGGCGAGTGGGTGGCGCCCGACCGCCTGCGAGCCGACGTGGAGGACGACCTCGCGCGGCTCGGTCTCGACCGGCTCGCGGTGGTCAACTACCGCAGCAACGGCCGCGACGACGTCCCCGCCGCGGTCGCAGCACTGGCCGCCCTCCGCGACGAGGGGCTGCTCGACCACATCGGCCTGTCCAACGTCGGCGCCGACCAGCTCAGGGAGGCGCGTCAGGTCGCGGAGATCGTCTGTGTGCGGAACCGGCACGCTGCCGGCTACCAGCGCGCGGACTCGGCCGAGGTGATGGATCTCTGCCGCGAGCACTCGGTCGCCTTCGTCCCGTTCTTCACGATCGCCGGCCGGGCGCGCGAGGGCTCCGCCGTGGAGAACGACGACGCCGTGCGCCAGGTGGCCGACGCGCACGGCGCGACCCCGGCGCAGGTCCGGATCGCGTGGACGCTGGCACTCGGCGAGCACGTGCTCGCGATCCCCGGCACCGCTGACCTCGGCCACCTCGAGCAGAACGTCGCAGCGGCGGCGCTGCGCCTGACCGGCCCCGAGCTGGCCAGGCTTTCGGCGCTGACCTGACCCACCCGGGCCACGGGTCAACCGGACCCCCTCTCCGTTCCGTCCGCGAGCGGAGTAAGTTGCGGTTCCGTGCTCACCGGACGGGTCGCCCATGAGGCTGCGGTCGCGCGGCTGAAGGCGTCATACGACGCCGTCCCGGCCGGCCAGACGGTCCGGCTGGCGAAGAGGACCTCCAACCTCTTCCGGCCCCGCTCCGCCGCCGACGCCCCGGGCCTCGACGTCTCGGGGCTGACCGGCGTCATCTCCATCGACGCCGAGGCCCGGACCGCCGACGTGCAGGGCATGTGCACCTACGAGGACCTCGTCGACGAGACCCTCCCGCGCGGCTACATCCCCTACGTCGTGCCGCAGCTGCGCACGATCACCCTCGGCGGGGCCGTGAGCGGGCTCGGGATCGAGTCCACGAGCTTCCGCAACGGCCTGCCCCACGAGTCGGTCGTCGAGATGGACATCTTCACCGGCGCCGGCGAGGTCGTGATCACCAGGCCGGGCGACGACCTGTTCGAGACGTTCCCCAACTCATACGGCTCGCTGGGCTACGCGACACGGCTGCGGATCGAGCTCGAGCAGGTGCCGGCCTTCGCGACCCTGCGCCACGTGCGCTTCGACGACGCCGGGCTGATGTCGAAGACCATTGCCGAC
>JAHEXO010000340.1 GCA_023252065.1 Nocardioides sp.
CCTGGGCGCTCGTCGTCGCCGGAACCACTCTGCCGGCAGCCTACGCCCAGCCCGGCCCGGGCCCGGTGATCGGTGGCGGCGACGTCGACGCCCACCCCGGTGCGGTGCGCGCCCAGATCACCTTCGCCAAGGCGCCGGCCCACCCGTGGAACAGCCGGCTCGCGTGGGACGCCTGGAAGCAGCGCGCCGACGGCACCTGGAAGCTGGTGGCGCACGACGACTGGCGCGCGGGATCAGGCTTCCCGGGTCGCTCCGCGACCAAGGCCTGCGTGAAAGGGCGCGGGTGGCTGCCAAACGGCACCTACTCGCTCCGGCAGTACGCCGACTACCCCGGCACGCTCATCCACGGTCGCGCGTTCCGGCTCTCGGACAAGCGCTGCGGGAACGGCACGCTGCGACAGGACCTGTTCATCCACACCGAGTCCGCCGCCGGCAACCGCCAGTGCCCCGACGGCCCCGGCGACCAGATCTGCCGCTGGGAGTTCCCGAAGATCAACGACTACACCTCCCACGGCTGCATCAAGCTCTCCCCCGCCGCCGTCCTGGCCCTGGTCCGCGACTACCAGCACTTCTTCAAGCCCGGCGTGGTCTACCCGAAGGCCCGGGTCCACCTCCTCGTCCGCTGAGCCCCGCTCGCCGGACCCGCTGTAACAGCAGAGGTGAGGGACATGACGAAGGCCCGCCCGGAGGATCCCGGGCGGGCCTTGCGTCGAGGGGTACGGCGTGGTGCCGGAGCCCTCAGGGTTGTGACTCGAACTGCCGCGTCGTGTCGGCCGACGCGTCGCCCGCGGGAGCGGACGGCGCGGTGGGCTCGTCGATGGGCGCCGGAGGCGGCGGCGGGGCCGGCGTACCGGAGTCGCCGTCACCGAGCACGACCTCACGCTGCTTGGAGACGTAGACCGAGCCCACGATGATCACGAGGGCCACGATCGCGATGGTGTAGCGCAGGAAGTCGTTCTGGTCCTTGCCCACCGTGAGCGAGACGACGGCGCTGGCGATCAGCAGCGAGACCAGGTTCATCACCTTGATCAGCGGGTTGATCGCCGGACCGGCGGTGTCCTTGAACGGGTCGCCGACGGTGTCGCCGATGATGGTGGCGTCGTGGGCGTCGGAGCCCTTGCCGCCGTGGTTGCCGTCCTCGACCAGCTTCTTGGCGTTGTCCCAGGCACCACCGGAGTTGGCGAGGAACACCGCCATCAGGGTGCCGGTGCCGATGGCACCGGCCAGGAACCCGGCCAACGACGCCACGCCGAGGCCGAAGCCGACGGAGATCGGTGCGAGCACCGCCAGGACACCTGGGGTGATCAGCTCACGCAGGGAGTCCTTGGTGACGATGTCGACGACCTTGCCGTACTCCGGACGACCGGTGCCCTCCATGATCCCGGGGATCTCCCGGAACTGACGGCGTACCTCGTAGACGACAGCACCCGCGGCACGGGCGACAGCGTTGATGGCCAGCCCGGAGAAGAGGAAGACCACCGCCGAGCCGAGCAGGACGCCGACCAGCACCCTGGGGTTGAACACGAAGAAGTTGAGCAGCTGCTTGCTCGCGTCGGCGCCCGCCTGGGACTGTGCGAGCTTGTCGATCACCGACGTGGCGTAGGACCCGAAAAGAGCCGTGGCGGCCAAGACCGCGGTGGCGATGGCGATGCCCTTGGTGATGGCCTTGGTGGTGTTGCCGACGGCGTCGAGCTCGGTGAGGATCTGGGCGCCTTCGGGGCTCACGTCGCCCGACATCTCGGCGATGCCTTGGGCGTTGTCGGAGACCGGGCCGAAGGTGTCCATCGCGACGATCACGCCGACCGTGGTCAGCAGACCGGCCCCGGCCAGGGCCACACAGAACAGCGAGACGGTCAGCGAGGCACCACCGAGGAGCGCGGCACCGAAGACGGCAGCCGCGATCACACCGGCGGTGTAGACGGCCGACTCGAAGCCGACCGAGAGGCCGGACAGGATGACGGTGGCCGCGCCGGTGAGCGACGTGCGGCCGACATCCTTGACGGGCTTGTGCTCGGTGCCGGTGAAGTAGCCGGTCAGGGCCAGGATCGCTGCGGCCAGCACGATGCCGATCACCACCGCGGCCGACGCGATCAGCGCCGGGTTGCCGGAGGTGTGGGTCACGCCGACGATCCGGTCGAGTGTGGTGATCTTGACGATCGTGAACTTGTCGAAGCTGGTCGGCAGGTAGATGAACGACAGCAGGACGCAGGCGACTGCCGAGACGGCCGCCGAGATGTAGAAGGCCCGATTGATCGTGGTCAGACCGTTCTCACCCGCACGCGGCTTGCACAGGTAGATGCCGAGCACGGCGGTCAGGGCGCCGATCGCAGGGATCAGGAGCGGGAACACCAGACCCTTGGCGCCGAAGGCCTGGGAGCCGAGGATCAGCGCGGCGACCAGCACCACGGCGTAGGACTCGAAAAGGTCGGCGGCCATGCCGGCGCAGTCGCCGACGTTGTCACCGACGTTGTCGGCGATCGTGGCTGCGTTGCGCGGGTCGTCCTCGGGGATGTGCTGCTCGACCTTGCCCACCAGGTCGGCACCCACGTCGGCCGCCTTGGTGAAGATGCCGCCGCCGACCCGCATGAACATCGCGAGGAGCGCGGCACCGAAGCCGAAGCCTTCGAGCACGGCGGGAGCCTCGTTGCCGAAGGCGATGACGACGATGGAGGCGCCGAGCAGGCCGAGACCCACCGTCAGCATGCCGACCGTGGCGCCGGTGCGGAAGCCGATCCGCATCGCGGGGTCGCGGCCCTCCTCGTTGGCCGCGGCAGCGACGCGGAGGTTGGCACGCACGGCGAGGTTCATGCCGAAGTAGCCGACCGACGCCGAGAAGCCGGCCCCTACGAGGAAGAACACGGAGCGGAAGGCCCGGACCGTGAGATCGTCGGCCGGCAGGGCCAGCAGGAGCAGGAATGCCACCACTGCGAACACCGCGAGGGTGCGGAACTGCCTGGTCAGGTAGGCGTTGGCGCCCTCCTGCACCGCATGGGCGATGTTCTTCATGTTGTCGGTGCCTTCGCCGGCGGCAAGGACCTCTTGGCGGAACATGAACGCCATCCCGAGCGCGCCGAGCGCGATCAGGAGGACGATGATGACCAGCACGAGGTTGCCACCGGAGAGATGCACGACAGCGGGACTGATCCCGGTCATGGGTCTCCTCCTGGGAATGCTTTCATCGCATAGGACGGCGCGGATTGTGCCATGCGCCCCGGGGATCATGTCAGACGGAAGTGGCGCGACCCACATCGGGTGCAAGGCCCGAGCGCACTGCAGCCTCAGCTGGCCGCGAGCGCCCCTTCGGCGGTGTCGTGGATCACGAACACCTTGGCCAGCCCGGTGATCCGGAAGATCTTGAGCAGCCGGTCCTGGTTGCACACCAGCTGCAGCGACCCGTCGTGGGCGCGGACCTTCTTCAGGCCGCCGACCAGGACACCCAGCCCGGTGGAGTCGAGGAACTAGACCTCGGACATGTCGATCACCAGGTGGTAGGTGCCTGCTGCCACCAGCTCGGTGATCTCTTCGCGCAGACGCGGTGCGGTGTAGACATCGATCTCGCCCGCGACCGCGACGACGGTGCGGCCCTCGGCCTCGCGCGTCGTAATCGTCAGATCCACGTGTCTATCTCCTGAGCTCGATCCGGTGCCGCCCCACCGGGCCCGGAACAGTCGGACCTATCAAACCACGGCCCGGCGAATCCTGGGCACGGGTCGCCCTCGCGGGCTCATCTGCGCGTGTCGGCGGCCTTTGCGAGACTGGAGGCGTGGCCGGAGTCGCGGACAGTGCGGGGGACCTCATCAGTACGACGGCCACCCCGACGAGTCACCCCCTGGGGGTGGTCGAGCTCGGTCGACGCCTCGCCACCGGGCCCGGTCGCGACGACTGTCTGCGCCAGCTGCGGGTCCTCCCGCCACGTC
>JAHEXO010000341.1:0-3146 GCA_023252065.1 Nocardioides sp.
GCCGAGGTCCCGGGCGTCGGGGTGCCGAGCGGGTCGGGGTATGCCGTGGGGTTCGGCCCGTCGGTAGGGCCGGCCGGGTCGGCGGGGTCGGGGGGGCCGGCCGGGTCTGCGATGGACGACGGGGCGGCCGCCGGCTGCGAGGTCAGCGGCGCCGCAGCGAAGGGCGACGCCGGTGGCGCAGGTTGCGCCGGTGGGGTCGGTGACGGTGCAGCTGCGGCGACCGGAAGCACCCGCGTCCGTGTCGGGCCGTCCTCGGGCAGGGTGGGGCTCGCCCCGGGAGCTGGACGTCCGGCGGCGATCTCGGCGAGCTGGTCCGAGACCGACTGCATCGACGGACGGTCTTCGGGGGAGGCGGCCAACATCTCGAGGAGGACGGCGCTCAGGGGCCCTTCCGACGGCGGAGTGATCGACCCCGACGCGACGCGGTGGAGCAGGGCCATCGCGTTGTCACCGGTGCCGAAGGGGGGAACCCCCTCGACGGCGGCGTAGAGCGTCGCGCCCAACGAGAAGACGTCCGAGGCCGCAGTGGACGACGTGCCGCGAGCGACCTCGGGCGCAAGGTAGGCCGGCGTGCCGGTGACCATGCCCGTCGAGGTGAGCGACGCGTCGCCAAGGGCGTGCGAGATGCCGAAGTCGGTGATGCGCGCCGTGCCGTCGTCGGCGAGCAGGACGTTGCCCGGCTTGACGTCGCGATGCACGATGTCCGCGCGGTGGGCAGCCGCTAGGGCGGATGCGAGCTCGCTGCCGATCCTCGCCACCTCACGAGCCGGCAGGGGCCCGCGCTCCGTCAGGATGGTCTGGAGGCTGCGCGAGGGGAGGTACTGCATGACGAGGCACGGCTGACCCTCGTGGTCCACGACGTCGAAGACAGGGACGGCGTTCGGGTGGTGCAGGCGGGCGGTGATGCGCGCCTCGCGCATGGCGCGGTCCTGGCCGACACGCGCCTCGGCCTCGGGGAGGCCGACGGGGGAGTGCAGCTGCTTCAGGGCGACGGCACGGTTGAGCCTCTCGTCCCAGGCCAGCCACACGTGCCCCATGCCGCCGGCACCGATCCGGTTCATCAGCCGGTAGCGCGCAGCGATGAGGACGGGCTGTTCCTCCACCATCCTCATCTCCCTCCGGAGCGTGCTGGGCCGCGTTTCGCGCGGGTAGTTCGGGCATCTCAGGCATCTCGGGCATCGCGATCGGTGGACCCGTCCCGCCGGACATCAGGCCGGAGCCCGTCGCCCGGGAGGGTCGTACCCACACGAGCGCCCCATGCTGCCACCCCGCCCCCCCGCCCCCGGAAGTGGGGCCGGTCCGGTGCGCCGCCGTGGCCCACTGGGTACGCGTGGGGCATGGCACCAGCAGACGACCACTCGCGCGGAAACGTCCGCGACCCTCTCGAGACCCGGGACGATGCCGGCAGCGACCCCAGAAGTGCGTCCCGTGATGCGCAGCCCGAGAGTCCGACGGACCTCCCTCGCGCCTCGCTCGTCGCCGTTCTCAAGCGGGCGCGGGTCGAGTTCAAGCGCGACAACCTCACCGACCTGGCGGCGTCGCTCACCTACTACGGCCTGCTCTCCATCGCCCCGGCGCTCGTCGTGCTGGTCGCGGCACTCGGCCTTCTGGGCCGCAACGCCACCGCGCAGGTGATCAGCCAGGTCCAGGCGATCGCCCCCGGGTCCAGCGCGGAGTTCGTGCAGACCCTCATCGCGCAGGCGCAGGCGAACCGCCAGGGGGCCGGGCTGGGTGCGGTCTTCGGAATCCTCGTGGCGCTGTGGTCGGCCTCGGGCTACGTGTCCGCGTTCATGCGGGCCTCCAACGTCATCTACGACATCCCCGAGGGCCGACCGATCTGGAAGACCGTGCCGATCCGCGTCGGCGTCACCATCTTCGCCGTGGTCGTCATGATCGCGAGCGCTGTCATCGTCGTGGTCAGCGGTCCGGTCGCGCAGCAGGTCGGTGACCTCATCGGGGCCGGCGACACGGCCCTGCTCGTCTGGGGGGTGCTCAAGTGGCCCGTCCTGCTGATCCTGGTCTCGGTGCTCTTCGCGGTCCTCTTCTGGGCGAGCCCCAACGCCAAGCAGGGCAGCGTCAAGTGGGTCAGCCCCGGCGGCATCATCGCCGTGGTCATCTGGCTCGTCGTCTCAGGCCTCTTCGCCGTCTACGTGGCCCTCTTCTCGTCGTACAACAAGACCTACGGCTCCCTGGCCGGCGTCGTCGTCTTCCTCGTCTGGCTCTGGCTGACGAACATCGCCATCCTGCTCGGCGCCGAGGTCAACGCCGAGCTGGAACGCAGCCGGGCGATCGCCCAGGGCGTGCCAGAGGACCTCGAGCCCTTCGCCGAGCCGCGTGACACGAGGGCCATGGACGACATCGACAAGCGGGCCGTCGACGAGGCGTCCGAGCGGAGGTCGGTCTGACCGCTCGCCTAGAGTTGTCACGTGGGACAGGCAGCACGCGCCCTGCCGGGCGAGTCGGCATCGGGCGGGGGCCACGGCTCGTGAGCAGGTGGCAGGACGACACCAGGCAGCGCCTGCATGCTCTGGGCCGGGCGTTCCGTCAGGCGGGACCTGAGCGCGACGCCCTGCTCCTGCTGGTCAAGGCCGCCATCGCGACGGTGCTGGCCTGGCAGTTCGCGGTCCGGGTGCTCCACAGCCCGGTCCCCTTCTACGCACCGATGGCGGCCCTGCTCGTCGTCGACCGCACCATGGTGCGGTCGCTGTCGGCGAGCGCCCAGCGCATCGCTGCCGTCGTGCTCGGCCTCAGCGTCGCCTGGGTCGTCGCGACCGTGTTCGGCGTCTACTGGTGGACGATGTTCGGCGTCATCCTCGTGTCCCTCGTCATCGGACGGTGGTCGAGACTCGGGGACCACGGCATCCAGGTCCCGGCGATGGTGCTCCTGTCGCTCATCACCGCGAAGGGGACCAACGAGCAGTTCACCTATCTCACCATCGTCGAGACGGTCGCCGGCGGCGTGATCGGAGTGGCCACCAACGCCATCGTCTTCGCGCCCCTGCACCTGACCAAGCCACGCCAGCGGGTGTCGGCGCTGGCGCGGCAGGTGCGGGAGCTGCTGGAGGAGATGGCCGAGGGTCTGAGGGGTGACTGTGACGCCCGCGCGGCGAACCGGTGGTACCAGCGCGGCAGCGAGATCGCCGACA
>JAHEXO010000341.1:3156-3915 GCA_023252065.1 Nocardioides sp.
GACCCTGCGCCGGACGCTCTGGCAGGCGACAGGGATCGCGCGCACGCTCGTCGACGCCGCCGACGAGCAGCGACACCAGCCCATCCCGACCGACTCGTTCCTCGCCGAGTACGCCGACGCCCTGGCGGGCCTGGCCGTCGCCGTGTCCCGGTTCGGCCGTCATGACGACGAGGCGAGGGCAGAGTTCGAGGCCGGCATCACGAAGGCGTACGACGTCCTGACGACGCTCCGGGAGGAGGTGCGCACCACCCCGCTCAAGGACCCTGACGAGTGGCCCGTCTACGGCTCGCTCATCAGTGACTCGCTGCGGGCCATCGCCGAGCTCGAGGCCGCACAGGAGTCGGCCGTGGTGCCCACCGACACCGGGGCAGTGCGGCTGCCGCCGGCCTCCTCGCCGGTCTGGGCGCGCCTTCGCCGGCAGGGTCGCAGCAGACGGTGACGCCCGGCGCGTAACCCTGGACGGGACGTGGTCGTTCCCATGGCGCGCGACCGCGAGGCGCGCATCCAGCGCGGTCCCGTGTCTGGTGAGCAGGTCAGGGATCTCACCACGCGGCCGTCCGCCGACGAGAGGAGCGGCTCGTGCCGGAACCCACCAGCCCCGACCCTGCCGTGGGTCCGCCTGTCGCTCCCTGCCCGTGCTGGACGTGGCCGGCGGCGCAGCACCGGAGGATGAGTGGCGTCCTCGGAGTGGGGCGGCATCGGCAGCGCCGGCTCCGGTCCGCGGTGTGCCGCACCGGGACCGGTGGACGCGAGCGCGGC
>JAHEXO010000342.1 GCA_023252065.1 Nocardioides sp.
GGGAGCTTCGAGCCCAGGCTGGTCGTCTTGTAGCGCATCACCAACGGCAGGCCGGCGTCACGCATGGCATCGAAACCCGCACCGATCGCCAGGCGGGTCACGGAGTCGAGGGCCGCATCGCGGGCAGGGTCGATGCCGAACTGCTCGACGACGTCGAGGGGTGCGTGGCGTCCGGCGAGCTTCACCACCTCCGCCTCGTCTTCGATGGTCTCGAACGTCGGGTCTCCGGACTCACGCTTGACGAGCCGGGTGATGTGCAGGTCGACCTGCTGCTGACGGAACTCCTGCGGGATGGTGTCGATGAACTGCTGCCCGTCCAGGATCCGTTGGAGGTTCGCGTCGTCGAAGACCTGCGGCACGCCCGGCAGGCCGAGGGCCGCGCCGGTGATCGCGACCGCGTCGGGCGTGGCAGGTGCCAGTCCGTCCGAGGCGGTTCGTCCCGTGACCTGCAGTCCCTGCTCCAGCACGCCGGCGAACAGGTGGCCGAGCTCGAGGTAGCGGTCGGTGGTCATGGTGCCGGTGGTCATGGTGGTGCTTCCCGTCTCTGGGGTGGTGATCGAAGGCGTGCTCGCGCCGACCGCTGGGACAGCGCTCGTGACCGGCTCCGGGGCGGCAGGCATCGTGCCGGACGACCCGCTGCCGAGACCGGCCGCCCAGAGGCCGCACAGGGCTTGGTTGACCGCTGCCGCGTCGCCGGTCTTGGGATGGTTGGTGAAGAGCGCGACGACGTCGTCGTGCTCGTGCAGCACGTCTTCGACGAAACCGTGCAGCGCCTTCTTCGGCCCGACCTCCACGAAGACCCGGGCCCCTGCGGCGTACAGCGTCTGAAGCCCGCGGACGAACTGCACCGGGGAGGCGACCTGACGGCCGAGCAGGTCGATCATCGTCTCCTGGTCGGCTCCCTCGGGGTAGAAGTCACCGGTCACGTTGGAGACGATCGGAAGGTCGGGGCTCCGCACCTCCAGACGACGCAAGGCCTGCCGCAGGGGTTCGGTGGCCAGCGCCACGATCGAGGTGTGGAACGCGTGGCTGACGGGGATCCTCACCGCGGTGAGGCCCTCGGCCACGAACGTCTCGACGGCGCGCTCGACAGCCTCGGTGGGACCTCCGATGACGGCCTGGGTGAGGCTGTTGATGTTGGCGACGACCACGCCGGAGCCGACCGACGCCACCACCCGGTCGATCTCCTCCAGGGGGCCGAAGACCGCCGCCATGGCGCCGTTGTCGGCCACGGAGATCGATGCCATCTCGTGCCCTCGTGCACTCACGGCCTGCAGGGCCGCGTCGAACGTCATCGCACCGGCAGCGACCAGCGCGCCGTACTCGCCGAGGCTGTGGCCCATGACCATGTCGGGTCGCATGCCGTAGGCAGCGAGGAGGCGGGTCAGGGCCAGGTCGACGGTGAGGATCGCAGGCTGGGTGATCTCGGTCCTGGTCAGCTGCTGCTGGAGCTCGGCCACTGCGGCCGGGTCGTTCTCGTCGATGAAGACGTATGAGGTGAGCGGTCGGCCGAGCAGCGGTGTCATGATCCGATCGGCCTCGGCGAACGTCTCGGCGACGAGGGGGACCTCGGCAGACAGGGTCTTCAGCATGTTGACGTACTGGGAACCCTGGCCGGTGTAGAGGAAGGCCACCTGGGGAGCGGGTCCTCGGCCCACGAAGACACCCTGGGCGCGCAGCATCTTCCACAGAGGTGCGGACCCTGATCGGAAGGCCGTCAGCGCCTTGCCGGCCTTGGCCGCCAGGTCGGCGGCATCGGCGTGGTCGAGGGCGATCCGAACCGCAGTCTGGGCGGTTTCGGAGCCGGGAAGCACGACCGGAGGAGTCGTCCCGGCGGCTGCGTCCGTTGCCAGCTGCTCGAGCCGGGAGACCACCTCGGCCTCGTCGCGGCCCCCGAGCACGACGGTGCCACGCAGCGGCGCCGAGGCCCGCTCGGTGGCGGGTCGGCTTCCGGCCATGGTTGGCACCCGAGTGCTCGGCACGTCGGCCGAGGCGAAGGACCGGGGCCGGCCCTGGTCGCGGTGCAGACCGGGGACGTACTCCTCGAGCACCGCGTGGAAGTTCGTGCCGCCGAACCCGAAGGCACTGACTCCGCCTCGTCGAGCACCCTCGGGGTCGGCGGGCCAGTCGCGGTGCTCGCTGTTGACCCGGAAGGGGATGTGCTGCCAGTCCACGTTGGGATTGGGGTCTCGGAAGCCCAGGCTCGGCACCAACACGCGCTCGTGGAGCTGCATGACCATCTTGAAGAGCCCGGCCGCGCCGGCGGCTGCCTTGAGGTGGCCGATGTTGGACTTGACCGAACCGAGAGCGATCGAGCCCGCGTCGACGCCCGAGCGGCCGAAGACCTCGCTCAGGGAGTCCAGCTCGGTCGCGTCGCCGACCCGGGTCGAGGTCCCGTGCGCCTCGACGGCGGAGGCGGCGGAGGGCTTGAGTCCCGCATTCGCCCAGGCGCGCTCCACTGCGAGTCGCTGACCGATGGGGTTCGGAGCGGTGATGCCCTTGCCCTTGCCGTCGCTCGCGCCGCCCAGCCCGAGCAGGACGGCGTACACGCGGTCGCCGTCGCGCTCGGCGTCCGCGAGCCGCTTGAGCACGAACAGGGCAGCACCTTCGCCCATCACGAACCCGTCGGCGCCGGCGTCGAACGGTCGGGTGCCGGTCGCCGAGAGCGCGCCGATCTTGCAGAACTTCACGAAGCCGTAGACACCCATGTTGCGGTCGATGCCGCCGGTGATCACCGCGTCGTACTCGCGGTTGACCAGGCCGTGCACGGCCGCAGACGTGGCCGCCAGCGCGGAGGCACACGCTGCATCGGTGGTGAAGTTCGGGCCCCGGAGGTCGAACAGGTTGGCGATCCGTCCGGCCAGGACGTTGGAGAGCTCGCCGGGCATGGTGTCCTCGGTGATGGCGGGCATGTGCGAGAGGAACCGCTCGTGCCACTCCCGAAGGATCGTGGTGCGGGTCTGTTCGGGGAGGGCTGCGAACGAGGACGTGTCCTGCAGGTCGCCGGCGAGCTCGGGGAACTGCACCCGGAGTGAGGTCCGGTAGTGCTTGTCTCCGCCGATGGCGTTCCCGATCACGACCGCGACCCGCTCCGGGTCCACCGACCACGTCGGCCAGCCGGCGTCGAGCAGGGCCGATCGGGCGGCCGAGATCGCCCACTGCTGGCCCAGGTCGAGCTGCTCGGCGACCTTGGGCGGGATCGGGAGCCTCCACTGCAGTGGCTCCCAGGGGTGCTCGCGGACCCAGCCGCCGATGCGGCTGTAGGTCTTGTCCGGAGCGGCCGGGTCCGGGTCGTAGTACAGCTCCGGGTCCCACCGGTCGGTGGGGACATCACTGATCGAGTACCGACCCTCCTTGAGGTTGTGCCAGAAAGTCTCAGCGTCGGGTGCGTCGGGCATGATCGCCGCGAGGCCGACGACCGCGACGGGAGAGTCGAGCCGCTCGTTCATGGTCAGTCCTACATGTCGTCGGGGTTGACACGGTCATAGAGGGCATCCGCCACGGCGCCCATGTCGGCGAGCAGGCCCGCCTGGGCCGCCCGGACCCGCTCGAGCGGCAGGTCTTCCGCCAACGGAATGGCAGCGCCGGGATCGGCCGCACCGGAGACCAAGCGCACGCCCTCCTCGGCCACGGTCAGCGCGGCGTCGCGCGCGCAGACGCGGCTGATCGCGGCCAACGCCTCCGGGCCGAAGCGTCGGTCGGTCTTCTCGGGCAGGTGACCGTCGGCGGCGGCCGCCGCGCGGCGTACCAAGGTGGCCGCGCCCTCAGCGCGCGCGATGAGCTCACCGAGCCGGAGCAGGACGTGCTGGTTGCGGGTCAGGCGACCCAGTCGGCAGGCTTCCAGGACGCCGGCAAGGCAGTCCATCGCCAGGGACGCCACGTCGGCCCCGATCGCCGGGTG
>JAHEXO010000343.1 GCA_023252065.1 Nocardioides sp.
AGGTCGGTCCCTACCTCGTCGGCGACGAGCCACAGGCTGGTCGCACCGGACTCGAGGTCGTGCACCGCGGTCGCGGCGTCACCGAACGTCCGGACACGCACGTCCCAACCACCGGCGCGGGTGGGCCGGCCCGCGGTCGTCAGCCCGTCGAGCAGGTCGGTGGTGCCGAGCGGCGAGATGCTGATGTCGTCGTACGTCGTGCGGGCCAGCGTGCGCCAGACCTCGCTGTCGGGGTCGTCGTCGGCCAGCCGGTGGCTCTTGCGCAGCACCGCGGCGGCTGCCTTCTCCCAGTCGGACCGTGCCCACTCGTCCTCGGGGGAAGCCAGTCGCAACGCACCCGCACCGTCCGTCATGGGTCCAGCGTAGGAGTGTGGCGAGCGGACGAGCCAACCGTTGGGACCTTTGTCTCCATGGTCAGGACCAACGCCTCCGCGCGGCGTGTCCGACCCTCGAACGGCTGCGCGGTGGGACCATCCCGGATGTGGCGAACATGAGGGTGGCGCGATGCTGCCGCTGAGCCTCGGTCACCTGATCGGGACGGACGGCCGGCAGTGGTACAACTTCTGGTCGGGCATCGGCGCCGACATCGGCCAGCTCGCGCTGGTCGGGGCCGCGATCGGTCTCTACCGCAAGCACAACTGTCACGTGAAGGGCTGCTGGCGGATCGCCAAGCAGCCGCTCGAGCACGACGGGGCGACCTGGATGGTCTGCCACAAGCACCACCCGGCCGACCAGCTGACCGACGCGACCATGCAGCGGCTCACCGAGCAGCACCGCCGCGACCGGGCCGAGGCTCAGGCGCCGGCGTCGGACGCGACGTAGGCCCGAACGGCGTCGAGCACCACCTCGTCCGCGCCACGGCCGGTCTCCGCTGCGCGGGCGCGCACCGCCTCGGCGACGTCCGGCGGCAGGGTGACGCCGAGCGACGCGCCGGCACCGGCGGGCGCCTCGCCACCGAAGACGCCGAGGGCCATCGTCACCACGGTGCCGAGCACGTCGAGGATCGCCACCACGCCGAGCAGCCGCGCCGCCGTCTCGCCGGGGTTCCAGCCGAGGATGGCCGCGATCACGAGGGCGGCCAGGACCGACGCGGTCACCACGGTGGCGACCAGCAGTCGCATCACCGAAGGACGACGCCGGACCACAGCGAGCAGCAACGAGACCTGCGCCAGGGTCAGGGCGACGACACCCGAGACCCCGAACGCCCGGAGGAGAGCCGTGGGCGGGTTCTCCTGCCACCAGGCCCAGAACATGACGAGGACGCAGGTGGCCGACGTCAGCGCGGCCACCGTCCCGGCCACCCCGACGAAGCGGGACCGCTCGCCCGACGACGCGAGGTAGCACAGCATGAGCACGCTCGTGACGCCCACGACGAGCGTGGTCAGCAGGACCCGGCCCTCGGTGCTCCCGAAGTGGCCGGGCCGGAGCAGAGCGGCGACGCCCATCAAAGCCGCCACCGAGAACGAGCCGATGGTCAGGCGGATGACGACGCGGCGCACCGACGACACCTGGGACTTGCTCATACCCCACTCTCCCGCCCACCCAGCGCGGGCACAGGAGGAGGAAGTCACCTCCCCCAGGGTCAGAGCTCGGTGCGGGAGTCGCGGTCCTTGTCGCGCAGGCCGATCTTGTTGCCGAGCCACACCAGCGGGTCGTAGGTGCGGTCGACGACGCGCTCCTTCATCGGGATGATCGCGTTGTCGGTGATGTGGATGCCCTCGGGGCACACCTCGGTGCAGCACTTGGTGATGTTGCAGTAGCCGAGGCCGGCCTGCTCGCGGGTGACCTGGCGCCGGTCGAGGGTGTCGAGCGGGTGCATGTCGAGCTCGGCGTAGCGCAGGAAGAAGCGCGGTCCGGCGAACGCGGGCTTGTTGTCCTCGTGGTCACGGACGACGTGGCAGGTGTTCTGGCACAGGTAGCACTCGATGCACTTGCGGAACTCCTGGCCGCGCTCGACGTCCTCCTGCATCATCCGGCGCTTGCCGTCAGCGTCGCGCGGCGGGAGCTCGACGTAGGGCAGCTCCTTGGCCTTCTCGTAGTTGTACGACACGTCCGTGACCAGGTCGCGGATCACCGGGAAGGCGCGCAGCGGGGTGACCGTGATGGTCTCGTTCTCGTCGTAGTCGGACAGCCGCGACATGCACATCAGCCGGGGCTTGCCGTTGACCTCGGCGCTGCACGAGCCGCACTTGCCGGCCTTGCAGTTCCAGCGGACGGCGAGGTCGCCGGCCTGGGTGGCCTGCACGCGGTGGATCGCGTCGAGCACGACCTCACCGGTCTCGACCTCGACGTCGTAGTCCTGCAGGTCGCCGCCCGACTGGTCGCCGCGCCACAGCCGCATCTTGAGCGTGTATCCCATGGGTCAGTGCCCCTCCTCGAAGAACGCGGCCAGGTCGTCGGGCATCACCGGCAGCGGCTTGGTGGCCAGGTCGACGCCGTCGGCGGCGTCGTTGATCGACAGGACGATGTTGAGCGTGCCCCACTTCTCGGCGAAGCCGGGGTGGTCGTCGCGGGTGTGGCCACCACGCGACTCCTCGCGCTCCAGGGCCGCCTTCGCGATGCACTCCGAGACCAGCAGCATGTTGCGCAGGTCGATCGCGAGGTGCCAGCCGGGGTTGTAGCGGCGGTCGCCAGAGACCGCGAGGTTCTTGGCGCGCTCCTTGAACTTCTCGATCTCCTCCAGCGACTTCTCCAGCTCCGCCCGGGTGCGGATGATGCCGACCAGGTCGTTCATCGTCTGCTGGAGCTCGGACTGGATCGTGTAGGGGTTCTCGGTGCCGGTGCCGGCCTGCTCGAACGGCGAGAGGGCGAGCTCCTGGGCCGTCTGGAGGTCGGCGTCGGAGAGCGCGGGTCGCGCGCCGCCCAGACCCGCGATGTAGGCCGCCGCCGCGTCGCCGGAGCGCTTGCCGAACACCAGCAGGTCGGACAGCGAGTTGCCGCCCAGCCGGTTGGAGCCGTGCATGCCGCCGGAGCACTCACCCACGGCGTAGAGACCCTCGACGCCGCTCATCTCGGTGTCGGGCTCGACCTCGACCCCACCCATGACGTAGTGGCACGTGGGGCCGATCTCCATCGGCTCGGCGGTGATGTCGACGTCGGCCAGCTCCTTGAACTGGTGGTACATCGACGGCAGCCGCTTCTTGATGAACTCCGGCGTACGGCGCGAGGCGATGTCGAGGTAGACACCGCCGTGCTCGCTGCCGCGGCCGGCCTTGATCTCGGAGTTGATCGCGCGGGCGACCTCGTCACGCGGCAACAGCTCGGGAGGACGGCGGTTGTTCTTCTTGTCCTCGTACCAGCGGTCGGCCTCGGCCTCGTTGTCGGCGGTCTCCGCCTTGAAGAAGTCGGGGATGTAGTCGAACATGAACCGCTTGCCTTCGGAGTTCTTCAGGATGCCGCCGTCACCGCGCACCGACTCGGTGACCAGCAGCCCCTTCACCGACGGCGGCCACACCATGCCGGTCGGGTGGAACTGCACGAACTCCATGTTGATCAGCTTCGCGCCGGCTCGCAGGGCCATCGCGTGGCCGTCGCCGGTGTACTCCCAGGAGTTGGAGGTCACCTTGAAGCTCTTGCCGATGCCGCCGGTCGCCAGGATCACGGTCGGCGCCTCGAACGCGATGAAGGAGCCGGTCTCGCGCCAGTAGCCGAAGGCACCGGCGATCTTCCCGTCCGACTTCAGCAGGTCGGTGACCGTGCACTCCATGAACACGTCGATGCCGAGCTGCACGGTGCGCTGCTGGAGGGTGCGGATCATCTCCAGGCCGGTGCGGTCACCGACGTGGGCGAGGCGGGCGTAGCGGTGGCCGCCGAAGTCACGCTGCGAGATCAGCCCGTCGGCGGTGCGGTCGAAGAGGGCGCCCCAGTCCTCGAGCTCGAGCACCCGCTCGGGGGCCTC
>JAHEXO010000344.1 GCA_023252065.1 Nocardioides sp.
GCGCGCGGACCCGGCCACGGCGGTGGTGGACCACGACGATCTCGCCGGTGGCGTGGGCCTCGTGGGAGATGCCGATCGAGTCGTAGACCGCGGGCAGCACGGGCCGGTGGGTGCACAGCCCCGCGTCCTCGCCGCTGTGGAGCAGGTCGTCCACCACGTCGTGCACGGTATGGTCGGTCGCGTCCTCCTCCGACAGCCCGTCGGTGCAGGTCAGGTCCCAGCCGCTGTGCTCGGCGTAGGGGCGCACCGTCTCGACGCAGCGCACGCTCGAGGAGGTGACGATGTGGCTCACCCCGAAGGCGTCGAGGACCGGTACGGCGGCGCGGGCCTGGGCGGCGCCCTTCACCAGCAGCGGCCGGAGCCGGTCGTCGCGGCGCCAGGCCTTGCGGGACCTGGCCTGGCCGTGCCGGATGACCACCAGTGCGCGGGTGGCCTTGCCGGTCACCAGCGCCTCGGCCAACGTGTCCCGGTCGCGCCGGTAGGTCAGCTGCGAGGCCGCCTTCTCGACCTTCACCCAGGCGACCTCGTCGATCTCGCTGTTGACCAGGTAGTCGGAGACGTCGTGGTCGCCGACGACCCGGCCGACCCAGTAGTCGACCAGCTTGGTGCGCGAGCCGTTGGGGTAGGTCTGTCGCGCCAGCGGCACCCCCAGCCGGATCCGCAGGCCCGTCTCCTCGGCGACCTCCCGGACCGCCGCGGCGGCCGCGCCCTCGCTCCGGTTGAGCTTGCCCTTGGGGAAGGACCAGTCGTCGTACGTCGGGCGGTGGACCAGCAGCACACGTCCCTTGCGGAGCACGACAGCGCCCGCGGCCCGGACCTCGCCGGGCCTGGACGTCGCGGGCATGCGACTAGTCTCACACCATTGCAGGCGCCGGGTCACGGAGGGGTTTCATCTACCGGCCGTCGAGACCGGGAAGGGTTCGTGGACGTGCCGAGACGACTCTGGAGCGTGCGAGCCGTCGTCCTGGCCCTGGTCCTGGCCCTGGTCCTGGCCCTCCTCGTGGCTCTCGGCGGGTTCTTCTGGTGGCGCAGCCGGGACGGGTCGGCGTTCGCCTCGGCCGTGCAGCGCGCGCCCGCCGGGAGCCAGCGGCTGTCCTGGACCGACTGGGCCGCGGTCCGCGCCCATGAGCACGCCGACCTCTCGAGCAGCTCCTCGACCGGCGAACTGCGGCGCTTCCTGGCCCGCGCCTACGACGACGACCTGAGCTCGACCTCCGCGCTGGTCACCTCGGCCGCCGTGCTGCAGCAGCGCTTCGGGTTCTCACCGGCCAGCGCCGACTGGGAGCTGTTCAGCCAGTCCGACCAGGGAGCGGTCGTGATGGTGCGCATGCCTTCGGCCGACCTCGGGAAGGTCTCCGACCACCTCGCCGCGCTCGGCTACCGCAGGCCCGCCGAGTCCGGAGGCGTCTGGGAGGGCGGCGACGACCTCGTCGCGCGGATCTCGGCCGGCCTCACCCCCGAGCTCGGCTACGTCGCGATCGACGCCCAGGACTCCCTGGTCCTCACCTCTTACTCGGCGGCCTACCTGGCCGTCGCCGTGCGGGCGGCCACGGGCGAGGGCGACGGGGTCTCGGGCGTGGGCGGGGTCGTCGACGAGGCCGGGGAACCGCTCTCGTCGGCGGTCTACAGCGGGGACTACGCGTGCGGTGCGCTCGCCATGGCTCACGCCGACAGCGGCGACCAGGCGGCTGCCACCCGGCTGGTCGCAGCGGCCGGCGAGGTGAGCCCCTACCGCGCCTTCGCGATGTCCGACGAGCCGGACGGGTCGGTCCGGGTCGCCTTCGCGTTCCAGGACGACGCCACGGCGCGGGCCAACGCCGACTCGCGCGCCCGGCTCGCCCAGGGTCCGGCGCCGGGTCAGGGCGGGTCCTTCCGCGACCGGTTCACCGTCGACGACGTGAGCGCGCACGGCTCGATGGTGGTGCTGCGGCTGAGCCCGCGCAGAGACGCGTCCGTCCTGTCCGACCTGAGCACCGGGCCGGTGCTGTTCGCGACCTGCTGAGGCCACGCCGTACGGCGCTGGGGGGCGCGTGAGGGGACAGTCAGGATCGCCGCGGGGCCACGCCGAGGATCTCGTCGATCTCGGCGTCGCTGAGGTGGTCGTCGGTCTCCGACGCCGCGATGATCAGGTTGGTCGTCAGCTCGACCTCGACGAGGAGGTCGCTGTCCTCCAGCGACACGTCGAACTGGTCAGGCACTGCGACACCTCTCTGAACACTCCGGAAGCACGAAAGCGCGGTCGCCGAGCAGCCTTCCCCGACCTTCCTCCCTGAAACACCGAACGTACCGGTCGGAGAAGGCAAACGAAAAGGACCCCATCGGATGATGGGGTCCCCTCGCAGCTAGCCCGAACGGGTGGTACGGGCATCGCCCGGTCAGATCGCGCGGACGTTCTCCGCCTGGGGGCCCTTGGGGCCCTGCGTGACGTCGAACTCGACCTTCTGGTTCTCGTCGAGAGCCTTGTACCCCTGCATGTTGATCGCCGAGTAGTGCACGAAGACGTCGTCGCCGCCGTCCTCCTGCGCGATGAAGCCGAAGCCCTTCTCAGCGTTGAACCACTTCACGGTGCCTTGAGCCATCTGCTCTGTACTCCTGTTATCCGGAACGACGGGCCGCCACATCGACGGCCCTGCACCAGGTGCGGTGACACGTCGTCCCGACTTGCATGGGTGGCACCCACGAAGAGAACGCCGTTGGATCACAAACTCCGCTGGCGTGTACCTGCTGGAACCTGCACCTGCTGCGTGTCACACCTTACCAACACAGACGGGGTCCGGTGGACCCCATCGGGCCCCGGCACCCGCCCGCATCGACCTCAGGCCCAAGCAACCGCATCGACCGGGGGCCCTGACAACCGGTCCAGACGATATGACGTGACCGGTGACCCGGGCTTTCCTTCCAAGCGGGTCCGGTTGGATCCGCACCTGGCGTTCTTCGACCGGGGAGTGATCCGCTTGAACCGCCCCAGCGACTTCGGAGATCCGCGGCGAGTACGAGCGGAGCGGGCGGCGACAGGTCAGGTCGCTGATCTTCTCGGATCGGCACCGAGGAGCCTCGACTCCCCGGGGCTGATCCAGGCGCGTCAGCAAAACGGGGAGGACCGGCTCATGCAGGATGGGCAGGTGGACCCGTTGGAGATTCAGTCTGTCCCCGATGAATCGACGAACGTCGACATGTGGGGACAGCGGGTCCTTCTGGTCATGGTGATGTCGTTCGCCACGGTTGCTGGCGGCCTGGTGGTCGCCAAGGCCGTGGCTCCCATGGACGATCCAGACACGCCATGGCATCTGGTCATGGGTCACAAGTTCTTGACCGGCACTTCGCTGCGCCATCCAGGCCCGATGTCGCCACTCGGGACCGAGGACTGGAGGCCTCGAGACTGGGCTGTTCAGTCGGCGATGGCTCAGTTCGACAGTTGGTTCGGCCTCCAGGGCGTGGCATGGCTGTTCGGTGCGGCGATCGTGGCGCTCGCGATCGTGCAGTACCGCAATTGTCGTCGTCGGGCGGGCGTGACGGCGGCACTCCTCGCCACCACTCTGGCCATCGTCGCGGGCTACAACGGCTACTCCGCCCGGCCGCAGATGGTCTCCTTCATCTTCCTGGCGATCACCCTCGGCGCTGTCCTGGACACGGATGACGATCTGAGGCCCCGATGGTGGCTGATCCCACTCACCGGCGTTTGGGCACTCTGCCATGGCCTCTGGTTCCTGTGCGTCGTACTCCAGGTCACCCTCGTCGTCGGCCTGCTCATGGATCGAAGACTCACGCGGCCGCTCGGCTGGCGCTTGGGAGTATGCGGGCTCGGGAGTCTTGCCGCAGTGGCAGTGACGCCAAACGGCTTGTATGAACTGATCCACCCGATGGGCCGAACTGCGGC
>JAHEXO010000345.1 GCA_023252065.1 Nocardioides sp.
GGCGAGCCCGGCCTCGATCCGCAGCATCAGCAGGGCGTCCTCGCCGAACGGGCGGAAGCCCTGCCCTTCGCCGGCCTGGATGACCTTGTCGAGGACTGTGAGGGCGTCGTCGGCCTCGACGAACACCTCGAAGCCGAGGTCGCCGGAGTAGCCGGTGCGGGAGATCGTGACCGGTGCGCCGCCGATCTTGGCAGGGGTGAGACCGAAGTAGGGCAGGTCGTCGACCTCCTTGGCCAGGGTGCGCAGGATGGCCCGCGAGCGGGGACCCTGGACGGCCAGCACGCCGTAGTCCGCGCTGACGTCCTCGATGGACACCCGGAGTCGGCCGACCAGCGAGTCGAGGTAGCCGAGGTTGGGGTCGGCCGACGTCAGCAGCCAGTCGTCGTCGGCGTGGCGGAACAGCACGCCGTCCTCGAGCACGTAGCCGGCCTCGTCGCACCACACGGTGTACATCGCCTGGCCGGGCCGGCATCGTCGTACGTCGCGGGTCATCACGCCGGCCAGGAACCGCTCGGCGTCCGAGCCGGTGATCCGGTACTTGTAGAGCGGCGAGGAGTCGAAGTAGCCCGCGGAGTTCCGCACCGCGAAGTACTCGTGCTTCGCCGAGAGGTCGTAGCGCAACGCCGAGAGGTAGCCGGACCAGTGGCCGTAGAGACCGGTCTGGTTGAGCTCGCTGAGCCGTGGGTGGAAGGGCGTCGTCTTCATCATCATGGCGGCGCCCACCCTAGCCTGAACGGTGGTTCAGGTCGACGGTCTGGTTTCGAGACGGGCGCAGGACGCCCTCCTCAACCAACCTTGGCGAACGTGAACCAGGTGGAGCGTAGGCCGAGGCGGAGGCGGAAGTCGTCGCCGGTGATGTGCCGGTCGGCCTGGGAGCCGTGGAGGGTCATTTTCTCGACCCGGCCGTTCCACTGCCCGTTCCCGTCGCGCTGGTCGATGGCGACCGACTCCAGGTTGCCCAGCGCCGGCCAGTGGCGCTCGATCCGGCTCGAGGTGACCTTCGTCGACCAGGTGTGCACCGGGTTGCCCGCCCAGCCGTCGTAGGGGTCCGGGTGGGCGTCGAGGTAGGGCACGGAGCCGGCGCTGGTCCAGCCGCCGTTGCTGGAGGAGAACTGGGTGAACGCCGGGGCGCCCTGGTAGTCGCGCACCATGCCCTTGGTCGCCGCCACGGCCTGGTTGGACCGCGGGTCCTCGGCAGTGAGACCGCCGTAGACCTGGCAGCTGGCGCTGTCGCAGATGGTGAACCGCCGGTCCTGAGGGTTCGCGTGCGCGTGCTCGTACGCCGCGTAGGTACGCGCTGCGACCGCCTGCGCCCGGAGCGCCGCCTGGTGCCACGAGGCCGGCATCTCCCGTGGCACGACGCCCCGGACGTAGCCCTCGAGCGAGACCAGGTTGACGGTGATCCGGTGGGTGGTCCTGCTGATCGGCCCCATCGAGCGCAAGGTGCCGCGGTAGGTGGTCCGGGTGTGCCCGAGGACCAGGGTCAACGGCGACCCGGTGGTCCGGAACTCGCCGTTGCCCCGCAACGTGCGCCAGGTGTGCCACGTGTCCGTGCGGTAGTCGACCCGGGTCGTCGCGCCGGAGCCGTTCGACATCCGCCAGAGCGACGCCTTCCCCGCGGCACCGCCGGTCGGCACCTTGGTCGTCGTCCCGCGCGCGAAGTCGTGCACCAGGAGCCCCGGCCGGTTGACCACCGTGGTGCCGTGGCCGATGCTCGCGGTGAGCAGCACCTTCACGGACCCGCCGGCACGTCCGGCCGTGGTGTGGGGGTAGTAGAAGCGCAGGATCTCCCCGGCGCTCTTGCCGGCGCGGGCGGCCCCTTCCGCGCCGTACTGGCTCAGCCCGTGGCCGTGGCCGTAGCCGTGGCCGGCGACGGTGATCGTGGCCGTGTCGGGCACCGGAAGAGCCCGTGCTTCTGGAGTCCGCGGTGGTGTGGCCGCTGCGCCGGACGACGGGCCGATGGCCAGCACCACGGTCGCCGCGAGGGCGCCCCCTAGTGCGGTGCGTGGCTCGTGGGGCCGGTGAGGCTCCCGTGGCGAAGTTCAAGGGGAACACGAAGTCACACGCGGTGCAACCTGCGGGCGGCCTCCGCCACCGAGCCGCTCAGCGAGGGGTAGACGGTGAACGCCTGGGCGAGCTGGTCGGCGGTCAGCGACTCGGCCACCGCGACCGAGACCGCGTGGATCAGCTCGCTGGCGCGAGGCGCGACGACCACGCCGCCGACGACGATGCCGGTGCCGGGACGGCAGAAGAGCTTCACGAAGCCGTCGTGGATGCCCTGCATCTTGGCGCGCGCGTTGCCGGCGAGCGGGAGGAGCGCCTGGTTGGCCTGGATCTCGCCGCGGTCCACCGCCTGCTGCGACCAGCCGACGGTGGCGATCTCGGGAGCCGTGAACACGTTGGAGGACACCCGCTTGAGGTCGAGCGGGCTGACCGCGTCGCCGAGGAAGTGCCACATGGCGATCCGGCCCTGCATGGCCGCGACGCTGGCGAGCATCAGGACGCCGGTGCAGTCGCCTGCGGCGTAGACCCCGCGCGCGGTCGTCCGGGAGACGCGGTCGACGGTGACGAACCCTGCCTCGTCGGTGTCGACGCCCGCGGTCTGGAGGCCGAGGCTCTCGGTGCGCGGCACCGAGCCCAGGGCGAGGATGCAGTGGGACCCCTCGACGGTGTGCCCGTCGGTGAGGGTGACCGTGACGCTGTCGCCCACCCGGCGTACGGACTCCATCCGCGAGCGGGGCAGCACCTGCATGCCTCGGCGCAGCAGGACCTCCTCCAGCACGGCCGCCGCGTCGGCGTCCTCCCCCGGGAGCACATGGTCGCGGCTCGAGACCAGCGTGACCCGCGAGCCCAGGGCCAGGTAGGCGCTGGCGAACTCGGCACCGGTCACGCCGGAGCCGACCACGATCAGGTGGCTCGGCAGCTCGGTGAGGTCGTAGACCTGCTCCCAGGTGAGGATCCGCTCACCGTCGGGCTGTGCGTCGGGCAGCGTACGCGGGGCGGCTCCCGTCGCAAGGAGGACGGCGTCGGCGCTCAGCCGCCGGTCATCGACCACCACGGTGCCGGGACCCTCGAGCCGGCCGCGTCCCCGCACCACCTCGACCCCCTCCTTCTCCAGGCGCTGGGTGATGTCGTCGGACTGGTCGCGGGCCAGCTGGAGCACCCGGGCGTTGACCTTCGCGAGGTCGACGTGGACCGACGACGCCTCGCCTCCCTCGCGGTCGGTCGCCCGGTGATCACTGAGCGTCACGCCGAGCTCGGCCGCGCCCTCGACGTCCGTCATCAGCTCCGCGGTGGCGATCAGGGTCTTGCTCGGCACGCAGTCGGTGAGCACCGCCGAGCCACCGACGCCGTCGGAGTCGACCAGCGTCACGTGGGCGCCGAGCTGGGCGGCGACAAGGGCCGCCTCGTAGCCTCCTGGTCCACCACCGACGATGACGACGCGGTCGGTGCTGGGCATGCGGTCATTGTGTCAGCCGTGGAGGCGAGCCGATCTCAGAGGTTGATCATGTGCCCGGCGATGCCGTGGATCGCCTCCTTGACCGCCTCGGTCAGGGTCGGGTGGGCGAAGACGTTGCGGCCGACCTCGTCGGCGGTGAGGTCCCACTTCTGGGCCAGGGTCAGCACGGGCAGCAGCTCGGTGACGTCGGGGCCGATCAGGTGGGCGCCGAGGATCTCGTTGTAGGTCGCGTCCGCGACCACCTTCACGAAGCCGACGGCCTCGCCGAGGCCCTGGGCCTTGCCGTTGGCCGAGAACGGGAAGGTCGCGGTCTTGACGTCGTAGCCCAGCTCGCGCGCCTGGGCCTCGCTGTAGCCGAAGGAGCCGATCTGCGGCTGGCAGTACGTCGCGCGATGGACGAAGTCGTAGG
>JAHEXO010000346.1 GCA_023252065.1 Nocardioides sp.
CTCGTGCACCACTACTTCGGCACCAAGGACGACCTGTTCGTGGCGGCCATGGAGCTGCCGATCGACCCGCGGCAGGTGATCGCCGAGGTCGTCGCCAGCGGCCCGGACGGGGCGGGGGAGCGGCTGCTCCGGGCCTTCCTCTCGGTGTGGGACGACGAGGCCATGGGATCGGTCCTGGTCGCGACCGTGCGGTCGGCACTGGAGCCGTGTGGCGAGCGGCTGCTGAGCCAGGGCTTCGTGCCCGTCGTGCTGGTGCCGGCCGGCGCGGCGCTCGGGATCGACCGGCCCGAGGTCCGGATGCCGCTGCTGGCCACTCAGGTCCTCGGGCTGATCCTGACCCGCTACCTGTTCCGGCTGGAGCCGATCGCGTCCATGGACGCAGACGCCCTCGTCGCGGCGTACGCACCGAGCTTCCAGCGGTTCCTCACCGGCGACATCGGCTGAGGCGGCGTACGGGCCCAACGGCACCTCGGCGCGGGCCGATCGCGGCTGGCGGCCCTGCGGAGCGCGTGGCTTCATGGAGGTGTGTCGCCCCCGGCGTTGACGGCCGGAGTTCGGGGAAGGATAATTCATCACATGGTGAATAACATGGTCGAAGTGCGCGACCTGGTGGTGAACCGAGGTGGTCGCGAGGTCCTGCACGGGTTGGACGTCGCCATCGAGCAGGGCAGCGTCACCGGCCTTCTCGGGCCCAGCGGCTGTGGCAAGAGCACGCTGATGCGGTGCCTGGTGGGGGTGCAGCAGCTGACGTCGGGCAGCGTACGGATCGCCGGCCTCGAGGCCGGGAGCAAGGAGCTGCGGCACCGGATCGGCTACGTCACCCAGGACGCCAGCGTCTACCTCGACCTGAGCGTCCGCGAGAACCTCGTCTTCTTCGCCCGCGTGCTCGGCGTCGACGGGAGCTCGGTGGACCGCGCGATCGAGCGGGTCGACCTCGCCGACCACGCCGACCAGGTGGTCGGCCGGCTCAGCGGCGGGCAGCTCTCCCGGGCCAGCCTCGCGGTCGCCCTGCTCGGCACGCCCGAGGTGCTGGTGCTCGACGAGCCGACCGTCGGGCTCGACCCCGTGCTGCGCCGCGACCTGTGGGGGCTGTTCCACCGGCTGGCCGACGAGGGCGCGACGGTCTTCGTCTCCAGCCATGTGATGGACGAGGCCGAACGCTGCGAGCGGCTGCTGCTGATGCGCGAGGGCCGGATCATCGCTGACGACACTCCTGACCAGATCCTGGTCGACACCCACACCGACGACGTCGAGGCTGCGTTCCTCGCCCTGGTCGATGCGGATGCGGCCGGGACCGACGCAGCGGGGAGCCCGGCATGAACCCGCACATCCTCTTCGCCGTCAGCGGCCGGGTCCTCCGCCAGCTGCGCCGTGACCGTCGTACCGCGATGATGCTGCTGGTCCTGCCCTGCGTCCTGATCACCTTGCTGTGGTGGATGTTCACCGACATGCCGGGCGACCTTTTCAACCGGTTCGGCCCGGGGCTGCTCGCCCTGTTCCCCTTCATCGTGATGTTCCTGGTCACCAGCGTCACCACGCTGCGCGAGCGGAGCTCGGGCACCCTCGAGCGCCTGCTCGCGATGCCGATGGGCAAGCTCGACTTCCTCGGCGGCTACGCGCTGGCGTTCGGGCTGGTCGCCACCGTCCAGGCCGCGCTCGCGGTGACCCTCAGCGTCGGCCTGCTCGGGCTGAACATCGCCGGGCCGCTCTGGCTGCTCGGCCTGGTCGCCGTCGTCGACGCCGTCCTCGGCACCGCGCTCGGGCTCTTCGTCAGCGCGTTCGCGCAGACCGAGTTCCAGGCCGTGCAGTTCATGCCGCTGTTCGTGATCCCGCAGATCATCCTGTGCGGTCTGTTCGTGCCGCGTGACCTGATGCCGCCGGTGCTCCACGCGATCAGCAACGTGCTGCCTCTGTCCTACGCCACCGACGCCATGCAGCACCTGGTCCGCTCCACCAGCACCGCGGAGGTCTGGCGCGACCTGGCCGTCGTCGCTGCCTTCGCCGTCGGCGCCCTGGCCCTCGGCGCCGCCACCCTCCGCCGCCGTACCCCCTGACCCTCCCCGGTAGTCCGTGACAAACGGCAGGTTCCCGGTAGTCCGTGACGATCGTCAGGTTCCCGGGTAGTCCGTGACGATCGTCAGGTTCCCAGGTAGTCCGTGACGAACGTCAGCCGCCGGCCGACCCGGCGACCTGATTTACGTCACGGACTACCGGAGGGGGAGGGGCGGGTCGGGCGGCCCGGGGGTGGTACGGCGTAGCCTTTCGGCATGCCGCTCCTCCGCCAGCCCCTGCTGCTGCTCGCGCGCAGCCACTGGGTCAAGCGGCTCGTCACCGCGATGCCGGTGTCGGCCGGGATCGTCCACAGCTACGTGCCCGGGGAGGACGCCGCCGCGGCGGTCGAGGCCACGGCACGCCTGGTCAGCGACGGGTTGCGCGTCACGCTCGACCACCTCGGTGAGGACACCCTCGACGCCGACCAGGCCGACGCCCAGGTGCAGGCCTACCTCGACGTGCTCGCCGCCCTGTCCCAGCGCGGTCTGACCCGCCACGCCGAGGTCTCGGTGAAGCTCTCCGCGATCGGCCAGGCCCTGCCCCAGCAGGGCGACAAGATCGCCCTGGAGAACGCCCGCACGATCTGCCGGGCCGCCCGCAATGCCGGTACGACGGTCACCCTCGACATGGAGGACCACACCACCACCGACGCGACCCTGGCCACCCTGCGAGAGCTCCGCAAGGACTTCCCGGAGACCGGCGCCGTCCTCCAGGCCTACCTGCGCCGTACCGAGTCCGACTGCCGCGCCCTGGCCTACGAGGGCTCGCGGGTCCGGCTGTGCAAGGGCGCCTACGACGAGCCCGAGTCGGCCGCCTTCCAGTCCACGCTCGACGTCGACAAGTCGTTCGTCCGATGCCTCAAGGTGCTGCTGGCCGGCCAGGGCTACCCGATGATCGCGACCCACGACCCGCGGATGGTCAAGATCGCCTCGACCCTGGCCAGCCGCAACAACCGCGAGGCCGGGAGCTATGAGTTCCAGATGCTCTACGGCGTGCGCCCCGAGGAGCAGCGCCGGCTGACCGCCGCCGGCGAGACCGTGCGGGTCTACATCCCCTACGGCGCCGAGTGGTACGGCTACCTCATGAGACGTCTCGCGGAGCGACCGCAGAACCTGACATTCTTCCTGCGGTCGCTGATCTCCAAGAAGTAGAGCCACGCGCCAGACCCGGAACCTGAGCCAGAAACAGAGGCAGCCATGTCCGCGCCCCACGTCACCGCCATCCTCGGCGCCGGTGTCATGGGCGAGACCCTGCTGTCCGGGCTGATCCGCGCGGGCCGCCCGGTCGACCAGCTCCTGGTCGGTGAGAAGCGCGCCGAGCGCGCCCGCGAGCTCGAGGACAAGTACGGCGTCACGGTCGTCTCCAACCTCGACGCCGCGAAGAGCGCCGACACCCTCGCGCTCGTGGTCAAGCCCCAGGACATGGCCGGCCTCCTCGACGAGATCGGCTCCTCGGTGCGGCCCGGCCAGCTCGTGGTGTCGCTGGCCGCGGGCATCACGACCGCGTTCCTCGAGTCGCGGCTGCCCACCGGCACCGCCGTCGTCCGGGTCATGCCCAACACCCCGGCCCTGGTCGACGAGGGGATGGCTGCGATCGCGCCCGGCTCCCACTGCGACGACGCCCACCTCGCCGTCGCCGAGGCGCTCCTCGGCTCGACGGGCAAGGTGATGCGCGTGCCCGAGACGCAGCTCGACGCGGTCACCGCGATCTCCGGCTCCGGTCCGGCCTACCTGTTCTTCGTGGTCGAGTCGATGATCGAGGCCGGCGTCCACCTCGGCCTGCCGCGCGCCACCGCCACCGAGCT
>JAHEXO010000347.1 GCA_023252065.1 Nocardioides sp.
CCGAGCACGGGCACCTGGATCACCTACGTGCGCTGTCACGACGACATCGGGTGGGCCATCGACGACGGCGACGCGTGGGCGGCCGGCGTCACCGGTGAGGGGCATCGTCGCTTCCTCTCCGACTGGTACTCCGGCGAGTTCCCCGGCTCGTGGGCCGACGGCCTGGTCTTCCAGCCCAACCTCGCGACCGGTGACCGGCGGATCAGCGGCACCTCGGCGTCGCTGGCCGGTTTCCGTCCCGGGGCCAACCCACCGGAGGTGGACGCCGCCCTGTCGCGCGTCTTCCTGGCTCACGCCGTGGCCGCCGGGTGGGGCGGCGTCCCGGTGATCTGGAGCGGCGACGAGCTCGCCCAGCCCAACGACCCGTCGTGGGCGGCGGAGCCGGGCCACGAGAACGACAACCGCTGGGCCCACCGCCCGCGCCTGGACTGGATGCGGGCTGAGGCCCGGCGCGACCTCCGGACCATCCCGGGCCAGGTGTTCGGGGGGCTGGCGCACCTCGCGCGCGTCCGCGCCTCGCTCCCGCAGCTCCACGCGTCGGCGCCCTCACACGTTGTACCGGACACCGACGACGGCATCCTGGCCACCGTCCGCCGTCACCCCAGCGGCGTCTTCGTCGGCCTCTACAACGTCACACCCGGGGTGCGGGGCCTCCCCCTCGAGCAGCTCCACGCGCTCGGCGTCGCGCGCCCCTACGAGGCATTGGGCGGCCACCGCCTCGAGGTCGGCGCCGACGGCGTCCTCCTGCTCCCGGCGTACGCCGCGTGGTGGGTGGTCGAGGCCCCGGCCTGACCTCGCGTCGGTCGCCTTCGCGACGAGTCACCGGCTGACCGGCGAACCGCGCACTTCCAAGGCGTTGCAACGCCCGGGACGCGTGCAGACCGACCCACCCCTGTGACCAGGGGGGCTGCTGGGGCCCGGGGCCGGCCTGCGCCCTTGACATGAGGGCCTGCGCGACGTGGTTCGTGTGACGGCTGAGGTCGGTCAGCCCGTACGGCGTTCGCCGAGCACCTCGGAGGCGCGGAGCAGGTCCTTGCGGATCTCCTCGGAGGCGAACCGGCCACCGACGGCAGCGGCCACCTTGAACACCCCACGCCCCGTCAGCCGACCTTCCGCGGTGAGCCGGCAGCCCTGGCCGGTCTTGACGAACCGGAGGGTGAGCACGCCGTCGACGCCTCGCCACGCGCCGGTCTCGGTGATCACCCGGTAGGGCACGAGCTCGGTGAGCTGCATCCCGGGCCTGATGCCCGCCTTGGTGACGTCGCGCCAGTGCATGCCGGGATGCGGCTCGCCGGGATCCACGTCGGTGACGCCGCGCAGCGACGACTGCCAGAGCGGGCGGTTGCGCGGCTCGGCGAAGAAGCGGAACAGGGTGCCGGGGTCGTGCGGGAGGTCGAGGGTGACGGTGAAGTCACTCACCACCGCTCCCCCGTCAGGGTCTCGAAGGCCTCGATGTAGCGCTCCCGCGTCAGCTCGACGACCGACGCGGGCAGCGGCGGCGGAGCCTCGCCGGAGGCGCGGTCCCAGCCGGACTCGGGCGAGAGCAGCCAGTCGCGGACGATCTGCTTGTCGAAGGAGCGCTGCGCCCGCCCGGGCTGCCACTCGGCGGCGGGCCAGAAGCGCGAGGAGTCGGGGGTGAGCACCTCGTCGGCCAGTACGACGGTGCCGTCACCGCGCCGTCCGAACTCGAGCTTGGTGTCGGCCAGGATGATGCCGCGCCCCCGCGCGACCTCCTCGGCGGCGGCGTAGACCGCGAGGGTGAGGGTGCGCAGGTCGGCGGCCGCGTCGTCGCCGATGGTGCGGACGACGGCGTCGAAGGAGACGTTCTCGTCGTGATCGCCGAGGTCGGCCTTCGTCGCAGGCGTGAAGAGCGGCTCCGGCAGCCGGCTTCCGTCCTCCAGCCCGGCCGGCAGCGGGATCCCGCAGACCTCCCCGGTGGCGCGGTAGTCGAGCAGGCCGCTCCCCGTGAGGTAGCCCCGGGCCACGCACTCCACGGGGAACATCTCGAGCCGCTCGCAGACGACGGCGCGGCCGGCCACCGAGGCCGGTACGTCGGTGGACACCACGTGGTGGGGCACCAGGCCGGCCAGGCGCTCGAACCACCACAAGGACATCCGGGTCAGGATCCGGCCCTTGTCGGGGATCGGGGTGTCCAGGATGAAGTCGAACGCCGAGATCCGGTCGCTGGCGACCATCAGCAGGTGGCCGTCGGGCAGCGCGTAGAGGTCACGGACCTTGCCGGAGTGGAGGTGGGTGGCGCCGTCGACGACGGGGGCGACGGTGGTCATGGGGCCGAGGGTACCCAGCCGGCCGGCGCAGCCGATCAGTACCTGACGTCGAACGACCGGGTGCCGGTCGGCCGGGCCTCCATGACCGCCACGTGGCGCACGACGGCGTACGACGGCCCGCGCCGGCACCAGGCCACGAGCGCGTCGACGGCGGCGTCGTCGCCCTCGAAGTGACCCGCGACCGACTCGTCCGGCTCGTTGCGGATCCAGCCCACGACGCCGAGCCGCCGCGCCTCCTCGACCGCGTGGTAGCGGTAGGCGACGCCCTGCACGCGGCCGGTCACCTTCACCGACACCGCCTTGGTCATGCGCTCCACCCTAGGGTCGACGCGCCCATCGTGACGTCGTCCGAGAAGTCGGCCATCGCCCCCGTTTCGGATGATGTCCGCTGGGGCTCAGAGGATCGCGCCCGGGACGTACGCCGCGGCGGCGGGGTGGCGGGCGACGACCTGCTCCACGCGTCGTACGACGGCCTGGGTCTGCGAGCGGGCCGCGCCGGTGAACTCGATCGGCTCGAGGACCAGCCCTGCGATGTCGGCCCGGTCGAGGCCGAGCCGAGGGTCGGCCGCGAGCCGGTCGAAGAGGTCGTTGTGCGCGCGGCCCTGGCGCATCTCGAGCGCGACCGCGACCGCGTGCTGCTTGATCGCCTCGTGCGCGACCTCGCGTCCGACGCCGGTGCGGACGGACGCCATCAGCACCTTGGTGGTCGCCAGGAACGGCAGGTAGCGGTCGAGCTCGCGCTGGATCACCGCCGGGAACGCCCCGAACTCGTCGAGCACGGTGAGGAAGGTCTGGAACAGCCCGTCGGTGGCGAAGAAGGCGTCGGGCAGAGCCACCCGCCGTACGACGGAGCAGGAGACGTCGCCCTCGTTCCACTGGTCGCCGGCGAGCTCGGAGACCATCGACAGGTGGCCGCGCAGGACCACGGCGAGCCCGTTGACGCGTTCGCAGGACCGAGTGTTCATCTTGTGAGGCATCGCCGACGAGCCGACCTGGCCCTCGGCGAAGCCCTCGGTGACCAGCTCGTGCCCGGCCATCAGCCGGATGGTCGTGGCCAGGTTGGACGGGGCGCTGACCAGCTGCACCAGCGCCGAGACGACGTCGAAGTCGAGCGAGCGGGGGTAGACCTGACCGACGCTGTCGAGCACCCGGTCGAAGCCGAGGTGCCGGGCGACGCGCTGCTCGAGGTCGGCCAGCCTGGCCTCGTCGCCGTCGAGGAGGTCGAGCATGTCCTGCGAGGTGCCCATCGGCCCCTTGATCCCGCGCAGGGGGTAACGGACCAGGAGCTCCTCGATGCGCTCGAGACCGACCAGCAGCTCGTCGGCGACCGTCGCGAAACGCTTGCCCAGCGTCGTGGCCTGGGCGGCGACGTTGTGGGAGCGCCCCGTCATCACCGTGGCCTCGTGCTCAGACGCCAGGCGCGCCAGGCGGGCCAGGCCGGCGACCGAGCGGTCGCGCACCAGCTCGAGCGACTGCCGGACCTGGAGCTGCTCGACGTTCTCGGTCAGGTCGCGGGAGGTCATCCCCTTGTGGATGTGCTCGTGGCCGGCCAGCGCCGAGAACTCCTC
>JAHEXO010000348.1 GCA_023252065.1 Nocardioides sp.
CGCATCCGGGAGGCCGCCGACGACACCGTAGTCCTGGCGGACGGGTTCTCCTGCCGCACCCAGATCCACGACCTCGACAGCGGGGGCCGCGAGGGCGTCCACCTCGCCGAGCTCCTGGCCGACCTGCTGAGCAACCCCGCCCTGTACGAGTCCGGAGGAGGAACACCATGAGCACCACCGTTGCCGACCGTGTCCTGGAGCGTCTACGTGAGTGGGGGGTCGAGCAGGTCTTCGGCTACCCGGGCGACGGCATCAACGGGATCCTCGGCGCCTTCTCCAGGGCCGACGACCAGCCCCGGTTCATCCAGGCACGGCACGAGGAGATGGCGGCGTTCGAGGCCGTGGGCTTCGCGAAGTTCTCCGGCCGGCCCGGCGTCTGCCTGGCCACCTCCGGCCCCGGTGCCATCCACCTGCTCAACGGGCTGTACGACGCGAAGCTGGACCACGTGCCGGTCGTCGCCATCGTCGGCCAGACCAACCGCACCGCGATGGGAGGGAGCTACCAGCAGGAGGTCGACCTGATCAGCCTGTTCAAGGACGTCGCCAGCGACTACGTGCAGATGGTGACGGTGCCCGAGCAGATCCCCAACGTGCTCGACCGTGCCCTCCGCATCGCCATGAGCCGGCGGGCCCCCACCGCGGTCATCATCCCGAACGACGTGCAGGAGCTGGACTACGAGCCGCCCACGCACGCCTTCAAGATGGTGCCCTCGAGCGTCGGCACCAGCTGGCCCAGCGTCTCGGCGGACGACGCGGGGGTGCGGGCGGCCGCCGACCTGCTGAACGCCGGCTCCAAGGTCGCCATGCTGGTCGGGCAGGGAGCCCGCGGCGCCGCCGCCGAGATCGAGCAGGTGGCCGACCTCCTGGGCGCCGGTGTCGCCAAGGCGCTGCTCGGCAAGGACGTGCTCTCCGACGAGCTGCCGTTCGTGACCGGCTCCATCGGCCTGCTCGGCACCCGGCCCAGCTACGAGATGATGCGCGGTTGCGACACCTTGCTCACGGTCGGCTCGAACTTCCCCTACACCCAGTTCATGCCCGACCTCGACCAGGCGCGCGCCGTCCAGATCGACCTCGACGGCAGCCTGATCGGCATGCGCTACCCCTACGAGGTCAACCTCGTGGGCGATGCCCGGACCACCTTGCAGGCACTCATCCCCCTGCTCCAGCGCAAGGACGACCGCGGCTGGCAAGAACAGATCGAGGAGAACGTCCTCCGCTGGTGGGAGGTGATGGAGGCCGAGGCCCTCGTCGCCGCCAAGCCCGTCAACCCGATGCGGATCTTCAGCGAGTTCAGCAAGCAGGCGCCCCAGAACTGCCTGATCGCCGCCGACAGCGGGTCGGCCGCCAACTGGTACGCCCGCCAGGTGCGGATGCGGGGCACCATGCGCGGCACCCTGTCCGGGACGCTGGCCACGATGGGGCCGGCCGTGCCCTACGCCATCGGCGCCAAGTTCGCCCATCCCGACCGGCCCGCGGTCGCGTTCGAGGGCGACGGCGCGATGCAGATGAACGGCCTGGCCGAGCTCCTGACGATCGGGCGCTACTACCGCGAGTGGACCGACCCGCGGCTCGTCGTGGCCGTGCTGCACAACAACGACCTCAACCAGGTCACCTGGGAATTGAGGGCGATGGGCGGCACGCCCGCCTTCGTCGAGTCGCAGGCGCTGCCGGACACGTCGTACGCCGACTTCGCGGCCTCCATCGGACTGGGCGCGATCACGGTCACTGACCCTGAGCGGTTGGAGGACGCCTGGCGCGAGGCGCTGTCCGCCGACCGGCCGTTCGTCCTCGACGTGCACTGCGACCCGGACGTCCCGCCCATCCCACCGCACGCGACGCTCGAGCAGATGACCGACATGGCCGCGGCCCTGATCAAGGGCGACTCGTCGCGGTGGGGAGTGATCAAGGAAGGGATCAAGACCAAGGCCCAGGAGTTCCTGCCCCACGACCATGACGACCACTGACCGCCCGACGGGCCTGGACGTCGCCGTCTCCGACGTCGAGGCGCGGGCCTACACGATCCCCACCGAGCACCCGGAGGGTGACGGCACGCTGACCTGGGACGCCACGACGTGGGTCGTGGTGCGAGTCGGCACCGGCGACCCCGGCCTGCCCACGGGCGTCGGCTGGACCTACGCGCCGGCGGCCGCCGTCGCCGTGGTCCGAGACCTCCTGGCCGAGCAGGTTGTCGGGCGCAGCGCCCTGGACCCCGCGGCGGCGTGGGAGGCGATGGGGCGCGCGGTCCGCAACGCCGGCCGCGCGGGACTGGTGATGATGGCGATCTCGGCGGTCGACACCGCCGTCTGGGACCTGGCCGCCCGGCTGGCCGGGCTGCCGCTGCACCGGCTGCTCGGCGCCGTGCGCGACGACGTCCCGGTCTACGGCAGCGGTGGCTTCACGACCGACCCCGAGGTCCGGCTCCGCGAGCAGGCGGAGGGCTGGGTCGAGCAGGGCATCCCGCGGGTCAAGCTCAAGATCGGCGAGTCGTGGGGCACCGCCGTGGCACGTGACCTCGAGCGCGTCGCCCTGGTCCGACGAGCAGTGGGGGACGACGTCGAGGTCTTCGTCGACGCCAACGGGGGTTACGACGCCCAGCAGGCCGTCCGGGTCGGCCGCCGGCTGGACGACCTCGGCGTGGTCTGGTTCGAGGAGCCCGTCAGCTCCGACGACCACGTCGGCCTGCGCCGAGTGCGCGAGTCGTCCACAGCGGACGTGACGGCGGGGGAGTACGGCGACGGGCTCGCCTACTTCGCCCACCTGCTGGCCGCCGACACCGTCGACTGCGTGCAGGTCGATGTGACCCGCTGCGGCGGCTACACCGAGTGGCGGCGCATCGCCGCGCTCGCCGCGGCCCACGGGCTCGAGGTCTCGGGCCACTGCGCACCGTCGCTGCACTCGCCTGCCGCGATGGCCACTCCCAACCTGCGCCACCTGGAGTGGTTCCACGACCACGTCCGGATCGAGAGCCGGTTCGTCGACGGCTTCTGCGAACCCCGCGCCGGGGCGATCACACCACCTGAGGAGCCCGGACACGGGCTGGCGGTCCGCGACCAGGACCTCACGGCGTTCCGGGCCGCCTGACCCGTGCCCGACCCGGCCCGAGCAGCAGCCACGAGAGGAGAGGAGCAACCCATGACCGACAGCGGAGTGTGGAAGGACGGAGAGACGCGCACGGTCCGGCCACGATGGACCTGGATCGCCTGGGCGGTCCTCATGCTGGGCGTGCTGCTCATCGGCTGGGGCGTGATCGTCGGGTCGTGGGCCTGGGTCGTCCCCGGGGTGGCGGCCCTGGCGGTCGGCGGCCTGCTGGCCCGCTACGGCGGCTTCTTCTACGACGTGCAGGGCGGCGCCTCGGTGAAGGCGCAGGTCCACGACGTGGTGGAGGACGAGGAGCACGAGTTCCCGGTGGCGGGGTCGATGCGTTCCGAGGCCGAGGTGAAGCGCGACGTCAGAAGGCGGTGGCTGGGACACCGTGAGTGAACCACGACCGACGACCCACCCCGAGTCGCTGCGCCAGTACGCCCTCCTCGCCGACGGCGAGCGCGGCGCGCTGGTCGGGCCCCGGGGCGACGTGGCCTTCCTCTGCGCGCCGCGGTGGCACGACGACGCCGTGTTCAGCGACCTGCTCGGCGGCCGCGGGACCTACGTCATCCAGCCCACCGACGACCGTTTCGTCTGGGGCGGCAGCTACGAGCCCGGAACCTTGATCTGGCGGAGCCGCTGGGTGGTCGGGGCCGACGTCATCGAGTCGCGGGAGGCGCTGGCCTTCCCCGGTGGCCGGCGGCGCCTCGTGCTGCTCCGGCAGATCCGGGCCGTGCGCGGACCGGCCCGAGTCTCGGTCCTGCTC
>JAHEXO010000349.1:0-3359 GCA_023252065.1 Nocardioides sp.
GATGTCCGGCTGACCCGCTCGGGCTCGCTGGTTGTGATCCAGGGCGAGAGCCGGGTCACCAACGAGGCCTGGGTCGTCCCCGCCGACGATCCCACCGCCGCGCCGCGCTCGGTCGGCGGGCGGCGCCAGGGAGTCCGCTACGAGGTGGAGCACGCTCCCCGCGTAGCCGGCGACCGGCTGCTCGTGGTCACCGACGACGGCGCCGTCGAGTTCCGCCTGATGAGCGCGCCCGTCCCCAAGGACGCCGACCAGGACCACACCGTGTGGACTCAGGTGCGCCCCGAGGCGACCGACGAGCGGCTCTACCGCGCCGACGCGTTCGCCGCAGGGGTCGTGCTCTCCTACCGTGCCGAGGGCGAGCACCGGCTGCGCATCGTGCCCCACGACGACCTGGCCGGGAAGGGCCACGTGCTGCGGACGTCGTACGACGTCGGCTGCCTCGACCTGTCCGAGAACCCGCTCTACGACGTGGCTGCCGTGCTCGTCTGCGACGAGTCCTACCTGAGGCCACCGGTCTGGTCGTCGCTCGACCTCGCCACCGGCACGCGCACGGAGGTGCACCGCGCGGAGGCGCCCGGTCACGACCCCGAGCGCTACGTCGTGGAGCGGCGTACCTTCCCCGCTCCCGACGGCACACCCGTCCCCGCCGTGCTGCTCCGGCGCCGCGAGACACCCCTCGACGGCACCGCGCCCGCTCTGGTCTACGCCTACGGCGCCTACGAGGCCGTCGACGAGCCCGAGTGGGACGCCTGCCTGCCGACCCTGCTCGACCGCGGGGTCGTCTGGGTGCACGCCCTGATCCGCGGTGGCGGGGAGGGCGGGCGACGGTGGTGGCTGGACGGGAGCCTGCGGCACAAGCAGCACACCTTCGACGACCTGGCCGCGGTGGCCGACGGGCTCGAGCGTGACGGACTGGTCGACGGTCGCCGGATCGTGACCCGGGGGCTCAGCGCCGGCGGGCTGCTCCAGGGAGCGGTGTTCAGCCAGCGGCCGGACCGGTGGCGGGCGGTGGTCGCCGAGGTGCCGTTCGTCGACGTCGTGACCACGATGTTCGACGAGTCGATCCCGCTCACGATCAACGAGTGGGAGGAGTGGGGCGACCCGCGGGTGCGCGAGGAGTTCGACTGGTTGCTGGCCTACTCGCCCTACGACAACCTGCCCTCCGCGGGCGTCCGGCCCGACCTAATGGTGACTGGCGCCGTGCACGACCCTCGGGTGATGGTGCGCGAGCCGGCGAAGTGGGTGGCCGCGCTGCGACACTCCGACCCGGACTGGTCGCCGCACCTGCTGTTCCGTTGCGAGACCGGCGCGGGGGCCCATGTCGGTCCGTCCGGGCGCGTCGGCCACCTCGGCTACGAGGCCGAGGTCTACGCCTATGTGCTCGACCGGTTGGGAGCCGTCCATGAGTGAGTCGTCGAACGAGTCGCTGCACGACGAGGTGATCCGGGTCGCCCGCGACCTGATCCGCCTCGACACCACCAACGCCCGCGAGCCCGGGCTCGGCAACGAGACGCTGTGTGCGGAGTACCTCGTCGACTACCTCACCCGCCACGGCGTCGAGGCCGAGGTCGTGGCGCGCACTGCGCACCGGGGCAACCTGGTGGCGCGGATTCCCGGGACCGGTGGCGGCGACTCGCTGGCGTTCGTGGGGCACACCGACGTGGTGCCGTGCGACCCGCGCGACTGGACCCACCCGCCGTTCGAGGCGGTGCTCGACGACGACGGCTACCTGTGGGGCCGCGGGGCGGTGGACATGAAGAACGAGGTCGCCGCTCGTGCGGTCGCGATGGCCGAGCTGGCCAGGAGCGGATTCCGGCCGAGCGCCGACCTGTGGTTCCTGGCCGTCGCCGACGAGGAGGACGGCTTCGAGGACGTCGGGATGCGCTGGCTGCTCGAGGAGCGCCCCGACATCCGGCCCACCCACAGCGTCAACGAGGGCGGCGGCGAGCGGCTGCGGCTCTCGGACGGTCGCGAGATGCTCTGTCTGTCCGTGGGTGAGAAAGGCACGCTGCCGGTGCAGGTCGTCGCCAAGGGCGAGGCCGGTCACGCGTCCGTGCCGACGCTGGGGCGCAACGCCGTACCACTGCTCGCCCAGCTGCTCCCCCGGCTCGGCGACGGCATGCCCGAGCCCAGCACGGCCCCGGAGGCCGTCGCGATGTTGCGGGTGCTGCTCGGTCGCGACGAGCCCGACCTGCGTCGAGCGCTGGCCGAGGCCGACGTGCTCTACGACGGGCTCGGCGAGACGATCCAGGCCCTGATGGGGCCGACGATGGCGCCGACCATGCTGTGGGGCTCCAACAAGCGCAACGTGATGCCGGCCCGGGCGACCGCCGAGGTCGACATCCGGATCCTGCCCGGTACGACGCCGGCCGACGTCGAGGCCCGGGTCCGAGCGCTCCTCGGCGACGACCTGCCCTACGAGCTGGAGTGGCCCGAGGAGATCATCGAGGCCTCGAGCTCGCCGGTGGAGGGGGTCGTCCCGGCGGCGGTGGCGGCGTTCCTCGCCGAGGACGGCGACCCGGCCTCGGTGCTGCCGACCCTGTGCACCGGCTTCACCGACAGCAACTTCCTGCGCGGCGCGGGCGGCACCCAGGCCTACGGGTTCAGTCCGTTCCGGACGACGCCCACCGAGGTCCTCGACGCGGGCTACCACAACGCCGACGAGCGGGTGCACGTCGACGACCTGCTGCTCTCGACCCGCTTCCACCTCGACCTGGCCCGGCGGGTGCTCGGGTGACGGATCCGCTCACGCAGTTCCCCGAGCCGGGATCCACCCCCGACCTGCGTGGGCTGATGCTGGACTACCTCGACTACTTCCGGGGCGTCGTGGCCGGCAAGCTGACCGGCCTCTCTGCCGGGGAGATCGGCACGTCCGTCGTCCCGTCCGGCTGGACGCCGGGTGGGCTGGCCCTGCACCTGGCGAACGTCGAGCGCCGCTGGCTGGTCTGGGGGTTCCTCGGCGAGCAGGTC
The DNA here is from genome assembly GCA_023252065.1 of Nocardioides sp. The sequence goes on from JAHEXO010000349.1 coordinate 2,971, forward strand.
GAGGAACCGTGGGCCGACACAGTCGAGGGGGGCGGCTGGAGGACACCCGAGGGGTCACCCACCGAGATCCGAGCGATGCTCGAGCAGACTGCCGCGCGGACCCGGGTCATCGTCGAGTCGCACGACCTCACCGAGACGGCCCGGGTCGGGGGCCGGTTCGCCGACCTCGCCTCTGCACCTCAGCTGCAGTGGATCCTCCTGCACCTGATCCAGGAGTACGCCCGGCACTGCGGCCACCTCGACATCGCCCGGGAGCTGATCGACGGAAGCACCGGCTAGCTCGGCTGAGCTAGCCGTACTGACCACGGGCGAGCGCGCGCAGCTCGACCCAGCGGGAGCGCAGGTCGGGATCGGACATCACCAGGTAGACGGCCGGGCAGTCCTCCGGG
>JAHEXO010000349.1:3369-3841 GCA_023252065.1 Nocardioides sp.
CGGGCACCTCGGCTCGGCTTTCACGGCACCTCTTGCTGGCGGGGTCGACTGGTTCCCACGCTAGGCAGCCGGCGAGCCCATCCCCAGGGCCGTTCGGCCCCCGCCACCCTGCTGGCCGAGGACCATGCCGGTCCCGCCGCCCCGCTGGTTGAGGAGCGCGCTCTGCGCGCGTCTCGAAACCAAGGGCCACCGCAGCCTCCCGCGACCACTGCGTCCATGAGCCCAGATGTGCTCATGGACGCAGTACTCCCAGGTAGTGGTCCCGGAGCTCACTTGGTGAGCTGGACCGCCACTCCGTGGACGACCAGCCACACCCCGGCGGCGACCAGGATCACGTCGATCACGGTGTCGCGGTGGGTCTCGATCCAGTGCCGCAGCCGCTCGAGCCGGGCCGCCGTCTGCTCGGGGTAGAGACCGGCCAGCACATAAGCAACCAGGTAGGTCACCGTCGACACCACGACGATGAGCAGGG
>JAHEXO010000350.1 GCA_023252065.1 Nocardioides sp.
TGGTGGCCGGTGGTCACCAGGTCGTGGTCGTCGACCACGACGAACACCTCGGCGTCACTGGACGCCCATCCGGCTCGCCCGCCTGCCAGCCGGCCCTCGAGGTGGGTCGCGAGGTCGGCCAACGCAGGCACAGCCTGGGCCGCGTGGGTGAGGTGGTGGAGCAGGTAGGGGGCAGGCACGTCGGCGAGCAGAGACCGGCGGTAGTCGACGAGCACCACCTGCGCCCTGCTCGGCGGGCGGGTGCGCGCCACCTCGTGCAGGTAGCCGCGCAGCGCGCTGCTCTTGCCCGATCCGCCGTCGCCCAGGACCAGCCAGTGGGGGTCGGCGGCGGGGTCGAGGCCGACCGGCGCCAGGTCGTCCTCACCGACTCCGAGCAGCAGTCGGCCCGAGCCCCTGGCCGACGCGTCGCTCCGTTCGAGCAGGGCGTCGACGGTGAGCAGCCCGGGCAGCAGCCGCAGCCTCGGTGCGGCCGGCCCGGTCCAGGCGTCCGCGACCAGACCGACGAGGTGCTCGGCGCCCTCGCCCAGCGACGTCGCGTCGGACCGGCCGTCGATGCGAGGCAGGGCGGTGAGGACATGACGCGGACCTTCGACCAGTCCGCGTCCGGGCCGGTCGCGGGGCACCAGCGCTGCCGCGCGGCGGTCGACCTCCGAGTCGGCGGGATCGCCCAGGCGCAGCTCGAGGCGGGTGCCGAGGAGGTCGCGCACTGCCGGCCGGTAGTCCGCCCAGCGCACGGCCGAGGTGAGCAGGTGACAGCCGTAGGCCAGGCCGCGAGCGGCCAGTCGCTGCAGTCCCTCCTCGACGTCCTCGCGCTCCGGTCGCAGCCGGCCCCAACCGTCGACGACGACGTAGAGATCGCCGTAGCCGTCGTCGGGCCCGCCCTCTGCGCGTCGGCGCCGGTACGTCGCGACCGAGTCGAGGCCGTGGGCGGCGAAGAACGACTCGCGGCGGTCGACGATGCCCGTCACCTCCGCGACGATCCGGCGTACGACGTCGGGCTCGGCGCGGGTGCCGATGCCGGCGACGTGCGGCAGCCCGGCGTACGACGCGAAGGCGCCGCCGAGGTCGATCACGTAGACCTGCGACTCCACGGGCGTCGTGGTCAGCGCGAGGCCGGCGACGAGGGTGCGCAGGACGGTGCTCGTGCCGGTGCGAGTCGCGCCCACGACCGCGACGTGGCCACCCGCACCGGCCAGGTCGACGGTGAGGACGTCACGACGCTGCTCGCGCGGCAGGTCGACGGTGCCGAGCGGCAGGGTCGGTCCGCCGGCCGTCCGCCAGCGCCGGGACACCAGCCCCAGCACGGGATCGACGGCCAGGTCGGGCATCAGCCGGTCGAGGGTCTCGGGCTCGTCGAGCGGAGGCAGCCACACCGGGTGGGCGGGCGGACCGTGTCCGCGCAGGCGGTCGACGGCGAGCTCGAGCAGTGAGCGTGGGTCGCGGGAGGGGAGCGGGCCGGCGAGCGGGACCTCCCGGACGGTCCAGGGCAGGATCCCCCGTGGCTCGGCGACGGCCGCGGGCGTCGGTGGTGGACCCGAGACGTACGCCGCCCGGAAGCGCACCGGCGCGGACGACCCCGCCTGGAGGAGACCGAGGCCGGGGACGGGCGGCAGCTCGTAGGCGTCGGGGGTGCCGAGGACGGCCCGCGACTCCTGGGCGGAGAAGGTGCGGAGCGCGACCCGGTAGGACAGGTGCGACTCGAGTCCGCGCAGCCGGCCCTCCTCGAGCCGCTGCGACGCGAGCAGCAGGTGGATGCCCAGTGACCGACCGAGCCGGCCGATCGCCACGAACAGGTCGACCAGCTCCGGCTGCGCCGCGAGCAGCTCGCTGAACTCGTCGACCACCAGGAGCAACGACGGGAGGGGCGCGAGGTCGGCGCCGGCGGCCCTGGCCCGAGCGAGGTCGTGAGCCGAGGCCAGGTGGCCGGCCACGCGCAGCACCTCCTGCCGTCGTACGAGCTCACCGGCGACCGCGTCCTGCATGCGGTCGACGAGGGCGAGGTCGTCGGCGAGGTTGGTGATCACGGCCGACACGTGGGGCAGGTCGGACATCCCGGCGAACGTCGCCCCGCCCTTGAAGTCGACCAGCACGAGGTTGAGCTGCTCGGGGGAGTGGGTGAGCGCCAGGCCGAGGACGAGGGTGCGGAGCAGCTCGGACTTGCCCGAGCCGGTCGCGCCGATGACGAGCCCGTGGGGCCCCGTGCCCTGGAGGGCCGACTCCTTGAGGTCGAGGAGGACTGGACGTCCTTCGTCGTCGGTCCCGAGCGGCACCCGCAGCAGCTCCTCCGGTGGCCGTGGCCCCCAGGCCCGCGCCGGGTCGAGGCGTCGTACGCCGTCGACCCTCAGCAGGTGCGGGAGATCGGCGTGCTCCGCGCGCTCGCCTCCGACGCCGGGGGAAGCCAGGCCTGCGAGGCGCCGAGCCGTGGCCTCGGCCGTCGCGAGGTCGCACTGGTCGGCGAAGCAGCGATGCGACGCCTCGCCGACCGGCTCCGCCGCTGCCGGCACCCGGCCGTGGTCGCTCCCGGCGTCAGGCTCGAGGACCAGCAGCAGACCGGCCTCCTCGTGAGGGAGGCGGCGCGGCAGCGCCAGGACGGTGCGTGAGGTGGTGCCCTCGACGGGCTCGACGGGCTCGACGGGCTCGACGTCGCCGTCGACGACGAGCAGCAGGTGGCGGTCGGTCGGCAGCAGCCGTGCCAGCTCCGCGGGGTCGGTCGCGACCAGCCGGCGCGGGCCGATGGCGTCGGAGACCCGGCTCGACCGGGCGTGCGGGAGCCACTTCACCCAGTCCCAGTCGTCCACGTCCTCCGGCGAGGTGAGCACCGCGACGGCCAGGTGTTCCGGGGCGTGACGGACGGCGGCGGAGCAGACCATCGCCCTCACGAGCGACCGGGCCCGGGCTGCCTGGCCGTGCACCTCGACCCGCTCGCACGGCCTGAGGTCGACCACGGCCGGCAGGTCGGGCTGTCGCTCGTGCACCGACAGCAGCCGGCGTACGGCGCCCGCCAGGTGCGGGTCAGCGGGGCGGAGGGGGTCGGCCGGCGGCGCGACCAGCCGGAGGGACGGCGGCTGGTCGCGTACGCCGTAACGCACGAGGAGCCCGTCGCCTCCGACCCACACGAGCGAGCCCTCCTCGGCTACGGCAGGAAGCGCCGCCGGCGCGGGATGACGGCTCTGCAGCACCGAGCGCTGCCGGGCCGCGGCGTCGCGCGCCGTGACGACGACGGTGTCGAGGTAGTGGAGGTACGCCGCGCGGGGCCGGAGGACGGTCCGCACGCGGTGGCGACGGCGTTCGACCAGGACGACCACGATACCGAGCAGTGCGACGGCGCCCAGGAGCCCGGCCAGCACGGCCTGCCATGGCCCACCTGCGGAGGACCCGACCATGGTCGCGACCAGCGCGGTCGAGCCGAGGCTGCCGAGCAGCTGGACGAGGGTGAGCACACCGCCGCCGCCGTCGACCGGCTCCGGCGGCGCGGTGATGACCAGCTCACCCGTCGGCAGCTCCGGCCGGCACGCGCGACCGCGAGGCGAGCTGGCCACGACACCCTCCCGAGACCCGGTCCACGCTCCTGTCCACAGGGGCCGGCTCACCCTAAGCGCGCCTCGCCGAGCCGAACTAGCCTGCCGAACGGCACTGTGGAGAGGAGCGGAGATGACCGACGTGGCCGAACGTCCAGTGGCCCCCCGAGCGGTCACCGTGCACGGCCCGGTCGGCTCGGTCGACCTCGTCTGCCCGGCCACCACCACCGTCGCCGAGGTCGCTCACGCCAGTGCCGAGCGCCTCGGCCTGCCCACGTTGCCCTTGCTCTACGCGCGCGGCGGCGAGCCGCTTGCGGTC
>JAHEXO010000351.1 GCA_023252065.1 Nocardioides sp.
TCTGCTCGGCCATCGGGCACAATCGGCGCGCCGACGAGGGCGCCGGGGTCACCGGCGCAGGATGGGGAGAGAAGAAGACGCATGGCCACCGACTACGACGCACCTCGCAAGAACGAGGAAGACCAGTCCGAAGAGAGCATCGAAGAGCTCAAGGCGCGTCGGCACGACAAGAACTCCGGGAAGGTCGACGAGGACGAGGCGGAAGCCGCTGAGTCGTTCGAGCTTCCCGGTGCTGACCTGTCGCACGAGGAGCTGGCGGTCGAGGTGATGCCGCGCCAGGAGGACGAGTTCACGTGCATGAGCTGCTTCCTGGTCCACCACCGCAGCCAGCTCGCCGACGAGAAGCGGCTGATCTGCCGCGACTGCGCTGCCTGAAGCGAGCAGCCGGGTGCGAGGAACGAGCACCCGGCGTCGCGAGCGCAGGTTGAGCAAGAGACGCGACTGAGGAACGACGTCGCCCGAGCGCGACGAGACCCGTTGACGGTGTCTGGGGCCTGGCCCCAGGCACCGTTTCGTGGTTTCGAGACGGTCGCAGAGCGACCTCCTCGACCCACGGGTAGGTCAGTCCTTGGCGAGCTGGGGCGGCAGGTGTCCGGCGGAGCGGCGGTAGTAGTCGGCGGCGCGACGCTGGGCGAACATCCTGGCCAGGGCCACGAAAGTGCCGCTGGCCACCGCCCATGCGACGGCTTCGCCGGTGCGGACATCGGGGTCGGCGGGGTTCTCCGGCGGGTGCTTGCCGGTGGCGGCCTTCCACCCGGTGTCGAGGGCCTTCTTGGCGACCGCGGCCGCGAGCAGCGCGGACACGAGGGAGAAGGCGGTCCAGATCTTGCTGCCGCCGGGGGAGTCAGCCATGGCCGCAGGCTATCGCGAGGCCTGATGACCCGAGATCACCCGGATGGCGGTGGCCAGGTGCTCGGGGTCGCGCGTGCTCACCAGCCAGTACGGCGTGGGGTCGCGGTCGTCGTGCAGGGTCACCCGGACGGCCCGCTTCAGGTAGGGGCGAAGGAGCAGGTAGGCGCGCGCGTCGGCACCGGGTCCGGCGACCCGCCTGGTCTCGGCCGGGTCGAGGGCCTCGGCACCCCCGAGGTACGCCCCGGGGATCCGGGCGCGCCCGGCCCGCAGCCACCCGTCCTCCACCACGACCCGGGGCGCGCCGTAGGTCAGCAGCAGCAGCGCCATCAGGCCGGCCAGCACCGCGGTGGCCGACCAGGCGACCGCGGCGGGCGTCGACACGATGAACGCCAGCCAGAACATCGCCACCAGCATCGTGCCCTGCACCCACCAGCGCAGCGGGACGCTGAGTCGCTCCTCGTGGGTCCCGACGGGCTCGGGGGTGGGCTCCGGCACGGAGCCAAGCCTCGCATCCTCCCGGGTCGGCCAACGGCTAGGGTCCGGTCCGTGCCCGACCCCGGCCTGCCCGTCGCCGTCCAGCGGCTCGACCGCGACCTCCCGCTCCCGTCGTACGCCCATCCCGGCGACGCCGGGGCCGACCTGATGACCACGGTCGACCTCGTCCTCGCACCCGGGGAGCGGGCGCTGGTGCCGACCGGCATCGCCGTCGCCCTCCCCGAGGGGTACGTCGCGCTGGTCCACCCTCGCTCGGGCCTGGCGTCGCGCCACGGACTCTCGATCGTGAACACCCCCGGCACCATCGATGCGGGCTACCGCGGCGAGATCAAGGTCCTCCTGGTCAACCACGACCGCACCCAGCCGGTCGAGCTGCACCGGGGCGACCGGATCGCGCAGCTCGTCGTCCAGCGTTTCGAGCGGGCCGTCTTCACCGAGGTGGAGGCCCTGCCCGAGTCGGTGAGGGGCGCCGGGGGATACGGTTCAACAGGAGTCCAGACCCAGGAGACGACACACTGATGTTCCGCCGCAGGCGCTCGGCCGACGACCCCGAGTCCGTCGACCCGGACGCGCTCGAGACCACCGACCCCGACGAGACCGGCGACGGGGAGGACGAGGTGACCGCACAGCCGGTCCAGGGCCCGTGGGACTCCGACGAGACCCCCGACGACGGGCTCGACCGGATCGACCTCGGCTAGCTCCGGATCGCGGCCCTCGAGGGCACCGAGCTCCAGCTCCAGGTCGACGAGCAGACCGGCGACGTGCAGGCAGCGATGCTCGCCGCACCCGACGGCGCGCTCGAGCTGCGTGCCTTCGCCGCTCCTCGTCACGGCGACCTGTGGAGCGAGGTCCGGCCCCAGATCGCCGCCGACGTCGCGCAGCACGGCGGCACCGCCACCGAGCGCGACGGCCGCTGGGGCGTCGAGCTGGTCTGCCAGATGCAGGTCGTGGGCCCCGACGGCAACCGCGCCATCCAGCCCTCGCGCATCGTCGGAGTCAACGGGGGTCGCTGGCTGCTGCGCGCCACCTTCCTGGGCCGGCCCGCGGTCGAGCCGGAGAACGCCGAGGCCTGGGAGGACGCCCTGGCCGCGGTCGTCGTCCACCGCGGGACCCACGCGATGCCCGCCGGCGATGCCCTGCCGCTCGTGCTGCCCCAGGACGCCCAACGGATGCCGTGAGCATGACCTGACCCGACCGACCGAACTACGCTGGGACCCATGGGCGAGAAGAGCAAGCTGCGGCGCACGATCAGCAAGTGGGCCAGCTCCGACGAGCAGCACGCCCGTGAGCTGCGCGCCACCACCAAGGCCGGGCGCTGCGACCTGATCGCGCAGTGCGCCGACCGCACGCCGGTCCGGCTCCGCGGCACCCTCAAGACCGTCACCCTGCGACCCCGTGGCGGCGTCCCCGCGCTCGAGGCCGAGCTGTGGGACGGCTCCGGCTCGCTGGTGCTGGTCTGGCTCGGCCGCCGCGAGATCGCGGCGATCGCGCCCGGTCGACCGATCGAGGTGGAGGGCCGGATCGGCCGCCACGGCACTGACCGGATCATCTACAACCCGCGGTACCAGCTGCTGCCGTGACGACTCCCCACACCGGCCGGCACCCCCATCCCGGCGCGACCCCACCGACGACGGAGACCGTCGAGGCGCTAGTCCGCCGGCAGCTCAGCACCGCACTCGGCGGCCGCCGGGGCATGGTCGAGGCTGCGATCCCGACCCTGGCCTTCACCGCCCTGTGGCTGACCACCCGCAACCTCGAGCTGGCCGTCGGCACCAGCGTCGGGGTCGCACTGGTCGAGCTGGTGGTGCGGCTGGTGCAGCGGCAGACCGTGAAGTTCTGCGTGAACGCGCTCGTCGGCATCGGGATCGGCTGGTTCTTCGTCCACCTCGCCGCCAGCCGCGGCGGGTCAGCCGACGACCAGGCACTCGCCTATTTCCTGCCCGGGCTCATCTACAACACCGGCTACGCCGTCGTCTTCGGGTTCACCTGCCTGATCGGCTGGCCGTTCGTCGGCTTCATGATCGGCAGCGTCACCGGTGACCCGACCGCCTGGCACGAGGACCGTCAGGTCGTCCGCCTCTGCTCCCAGCTGACCTGGCTGCTCGTGCTGCCGTGCGTCATCCGGGCCCTCGTGCAGTGGCCGATCTGGCTGGCCGGACACTCCGGCGCGATCTCCGCCGACACCGCCGTCGCCACCATCGGCGTGCTCAAGGTGGTGATGGGCTGGCCCCTTCAGCTGGCTGCCTTCGCCGCGATGTCGTGGCTGCTCGGACGCAACCACACCCCGCTCCAGCTGGGGACCGCCAGTCAGTCCACCACTTCGTGAGTGCGCGGTGAGTCGGCGCGGTCGGGGCTGAGCAGCTCCTCCAGCTCCGACTCGACGTCGGCTCCGGCCACGAACAGCAGCTCGTCGCCGGCCTCGATCGGCTGCTCGCCGTCGGGGGCGTAGACCTGACCGTCGCGCAGGATCGTGACCAGCGCGACGTTC
>JAHEXO010000352.1 GCA_023252065.1 Nocardioides sp.
ACGGCCACCGCCACCTGCCCGACCACGCCCTCCTGGTCGACGCCGGCAAGGTGGTGGCAGTGGGTCCGGAGGGCGCGCTCGGGCTCGACAGCCAGGACCTCGGTGACGCCGAGGTGGTCGACCTGGCCGGCGGTCTGGTCTCGCCCGGTTTCACCGACGCCCACTGCCACCCGATCCAGGGCGGCCTGGAGATGATGCGGTGCGACCTCTCCGAGGGGTCCACCCGAGACGACTACCTGGCGCTGGTCCGGAAGTACGCCGCCGCCCACGACGGTCCGTGGATCCTCGGTGGTGGTTGGGCGATGGCGGCGTTCCCCGGTGGCACGCCGACGGCGGCCGAGCTCGACACCGTGGTGCCCGACCGGCCGGCGTTCCTGCCCAACCGCGACCACCACGGCGCCTGGGTGAACACCCGTGCCCTCGAGCTGGCCGGGATCACCGCGGAGTCGCCCGACCCGACGGACGGCCGGATCGAGCGCTTCCCGGACGGGTCGCCGACCGGCACTCTCCACGAGGGCGCGATGGGGCTGGTGAGCCGACTGCTCCCGCCGACGCCGCCGGAGGACTACGCGCGGGCGCTGGTCGAGGGCCAACGCCACCTCTTCTCGCTCGGGGTCACCGCGTGGCAGGACGCCATCGTCGGCGCCTACGCCGGCATGGACGACGGCGGGCCGACCTACGTGGACGCGGCCGACAACGGAGACCTGGTCGCCGACGTCGTCGGGGCGCTGTGGTGGGACCGCGACCTGGGGCTCGACCAGATCCCCGACCTGGTGGCGCGACGCGACGCGTTCGGGCGCGGGCGGTTCCGGGCGACGAGCGTGAAGATCATGCAGGACGGCGTCTGCGAGAACCACACCGCCGCGATGCTCACCCCCTACCTCGACGGCCATGGTCACGAGACGTCCGGGGCCGGTCACTCCTTCGTCGACGGTGCCGAGCTGTGCGAGATCGTGGTCGCCCTCTCCGCGGCCGGCTTCCAGGTGCACGTCCACGCGATCGGCGACCGTGGGGTTCGCGAGGCTCTCGACGCCTTTGCCGCGGCCCGCGCGGCCGGGCACGACATTGGGCACACCGGGCTGCGCCACCACATCGCCCACCTCCAGCTGGTCCACCCCGACGACGTCCTGCGCTTCGCGGCGCTCGGGGTCGCCGCCAACGCCCAGGCCCTGTGGGCCTGCCACGACGAGCAGATGGACGACCTGACCATCCCGTTCCTCGGCGACGAGCGAGCCACGTGGCAGTACCCGTTCGGCGACCTCCACCGGTCCGGCGCCCGGCTGGTGATGGGCAGCGACTGGCCGGTCAGCACGCCCGACCCGCTGGCCGCGATCCACACCGCGGTGACCCGCACGACGTACGGCGGGAGCGGCCGGGGTGGGTCCGTGGCGTTCCTGCCCGAGCAGGCGCTCGACCTGACCACGGCCTTCACGGCGTACACCGCGGGCTCGGCGTGGGTCAACGGCCGCGACCGGCTCGACGGAGCGGGCACCCTCCTGCCCGGCCACCCCGCCGACCTCGTCGTGCTCGACCGCGACCCGTTCGTGGGGCCGGTCGAGGAGATCGGCGCGGCGCGCGTGGCCTCGACCTGGGTCGGCGGCACCCCGGTCTTCGGCGCCTGACGAGCCTCGGCGAGCCGCCTCTTGCCCCGAGAGAGGCGAATCCGCCCACGAAATCCGTCGAAAACGGGGATGAGGACTACCGAATCCGCAGGGGCGTAGGTACTCTGCCGCCCATGGCGGACCAGACGTTCAAGAACGTGATCAACGGGGAGCTCGTCGACAGCCTGACCGGGGAGACCTACGACGTCATCGACCCGACCACCGGCGAGGTGTACGCCCAGGCACCCATGTCCGGCGCCGACGACGTCGACCGCGCCTACGCCGCCGCCGCGGCCGCCTTCGAGGGCTGGGGCGAGGCCACCCCCCAGGACCGCGGCAACGCTCTGCTGAGGATCGCCGGCGCGATCGAGGAGCGGGTCGAGGAGATCAACGCCGTCGAGTGCCAGGACACCGGCAAGCCCCTGGGGCTCACGATGTCGGAGGAGATGCCCTACGCCTCCGACCACTTCAAGTTCTTCGCCGGTGCCGCGCGCCTGTTCGAGGGCCGCTCGGCCGGCGAGTACATGGCCGACCACACCTCCTGGGTCCGGCGCGAGCCGATCGGCGTGGTCGGCCAGGTGACGCCGTGGAACTACCCGCTGATGATGATGATCTGGAAGATCGCCCCGGCCCTCGCCGGGGGCAACACGATCGTCCTCAAGCCCAGCGACACCACGCCGGCGAGCTCGACGCTGCTGGCCGAGATCTGCCAGGAGTTCCTGCCGCCCGGGGTGCTCAACGTGGTCTGCGGCGACCGTGACACGGGTCGCCGGCTGGTCGAGCACAAGACCCCCCAGATGGTCGCGATCACCGGCTCCGTCCGGGCCGGGATGGAGGTGGCCGGCTCCGCGGCCGCCGACCTCAAGCGGGTCCACCTCGAGCTCGGCGGCAAGGCGCCCGTCATCATCTTCGACGACGCGGACGTCGAGAAGGCCGCAGAAGGCATCGCCATGGCCGGGTACTTCAACGCCGGCCAGGACTGCACGGCCGCGACCCGGGTGCTGGCCGGCCCCGGCGTGCACGACGAGTTCGTCGCCGCCCTCACCGAGCAGGCCAAGAACACCCGCACCGGCCTCCCCGACGACGAGGACGTCCTCTACGGCGCGCTCAACAACGAGAACCAGCTGGCTCGCGTGAGCGGGATGGTCGACCGCCTGCCCGACCACGCGTCGCTCCAGACCGGCGGCCGCCGCCAGGGCGACCGCGGGTACTTCTACGAGCCGACCGTGGTCTCGGGCCTCAAGCAGGACGACGAGCAGATCCAGAACGAGATCTTCGGCCCGGTGATCACCGTCCAGCGCTTCGGCGACGAGGCCGAGGCACTGCGCTGGGCCAACGGGGTCGAGTACGGCCTCGCCTCCAGCGTGTGGACCAAGGACCACGCTCGCGCCCTGCGGATGTCGAAGCGGCTGGACTTCGGGGTCGTGTGGATCAACACCCACATCCCCTTCGTCTCCGAGATGCCGCACGGCGGCTTCAAGCACTCCGGCTACGGCAAGGACCTGTCCATGTACGGCCTCGAGGACTACACGCGCGTCAAGCACGTCATGTCCTACATCGGCGAGTAGACGCCGCCGTTCCCGATCACCGAGCAGAACACGAGCACCAAGACATGGCGACGGTCGACGTCCTCATCGCGGGCCACGTCGAGGAGACGCAGGCCGGCGAGTCCGTCCACCCCACGGTCAGCCTGGTCCGCGACGGCGACCTCGTCGTGGTCGTCGACCCCGGGATCCTGGCCGACCCCGCGCTGCTGACCGACGCCCTCGCCGAGCGCGGTCTCGGCGTCGGCGACGTGACCCACGTGTTCGCGACCCATCATCACCTCGACCACACCCGCAACATCGGCATGTTCCCGACCGCCAGCGTGGTCGACGTCGACTCGGTGTACGACGGGTCCCTCTGGCTCGCGCACGACGGCGACGGCTACCACCTCAGCGACGCCGTCTCCGTGATCGAGACCCCTGGCCATTCCCAGGAGTGCGCGGCCCTCGTGGTCCGCACCGAGGAGGGGACCGTCGTGCTGACCCACGCCTGGTGGTTCGCCGACATGACCCCCGAGCAGGACCCGCTGGCCTGGGACCAAGCCGCCCTCGACCGCACCCGCGCGCGCATCCTCGCGATCGCCGACGTCGTCGTACCCGGATACGGACCGGCCTTCCGGCCGGCCGGAAACATCCACCGAGGAGAGAACTGATGAGGATCCTGTTGGTCGGCGCCGGGGGAG
>JAHEXO010000353.1 GCA_023252065.1 Nocardioides sp.
CAGCCCCTCGGGCGCCACCACGGCGACCCGCGTCGCGCCACGGCCGACCAGTCCGGGCAGCCGGTCGAGCAGGTCGTCGCCGACCACGACGTCGTACGGCGCGCCGGTCGCGACCCGGATCACGGTGGGCTCCTTGGGCTCGGACACCGCGTCACTCACCGACGACCTCCCCGATGTCGGCCAGCACCGCCGAGGCGACCTCCTGCGGCATCAGCCCGTCGGTGTCGACGACCGCTGTGGCCACCGACTCGTAGACCGGGGCACGCTCGTCGAGCAGCGCCTTCATGGTGCCCCGCACGTTGCCCAGGAGCAGCGGGCGTGAGGCCCCCAGCCCGACCCGCCCGGCCGCATCGGTGAGCCCGACCCGCAGGAAGACGACCCGGTGTCCGGCGAGCAGGGTCCGCGTCTCCTCCGCCATCACCGCACCTCCGCCGAGCGCCAGCACCCCTGGGTGCTCGACGAGCGCCGTCGCCACCGCCGCGCGCTCGACAGCCCGGAAGTGCTCCTCGCCGGAGTCGACGAAGACGTCGGAGATCGAGCGACCCTCGACCGCCTCGACGTCGTCGTCGGTGTCGCGGAACGTCGTGCCCAGCCGCTCGGCGAGCAGCCGGCCCACGGTCGACTTCCCCGCGCCCATCGGACCGACGAGCACCACGAGCGGTCGCGTCATCGGCGGGTCATCGGATCGTGAGGTGGTCGAGGTATGCGGTGACGTTGCGGCGGGTCTCCTCGACGGCATCACCGCCGAACTTCTCCAGCACGGCGTCGGCCAGCACGAGCGCCACCATCGCCTCGGCCACGACCCCGGCAGCGGGAACGGCGCAGACGTCGGAGCGCTGGTGATGGGCGACCGCCTCCTCGCCGGTGGCGACGTCGACGGTGCGCAGGGCACGCGGCACGGTCGCGATCGGCTTCATCGCGGCGCGCACCCGCAGCACCTCGCCGGTCGACATCCCGCCCTCGGTGCCGCCGGAGCGGCCGCTGGTGCGTCGTACGCCGTCGTCGGTCGGCACGATCTCGTCGTGCGCCAGGCTCCCGCGGGTGGCGGCGAGCTCGAAGCCGTCACCGACCTCCACGCCCTTGATCGCCTGGATCCCCATCAGCGCACCCGCGAGACGCGAGTCGAGCCGGCGGTCCCAGTGCACGTGGGAGCCGAGACCGGGCGGCAGGCCGTGGGCGACCACCTCGACGACGCCACCGAGGGTGTCACCGTCGCGGTGGGCCTCGTCGATCGCGGCCACCATCGCGGCGCTCGCCTCCGGGTCGAGACAGCGCACCTCGTCGGCGTCGAGCCGGTCCACGTCGTCCGGCTCGGGTACGACGCCGGCCGGGGCGCGCACGCCGCCGAGCTCGACGACGTGGGTGACCAGTCGGATGCCCGCCGTCTGCTCGAGGAACGCGGCCGCGACCGCACCGAGCGCGACCCGGGCTGCGGTCTCTCGTGCCGAGGCCCGCTCGAGCACCGGACGGGCCTCGTCGAACCCGTACTTCTGCATGCCCACCAGGTCGGCATGACCGGGCCGGGGCCGGGTCAGCGGTGCGTTGCGCGCCAGGTCTCCGAGCACGGACTCGTCGACCGGGTCGGCCGACATCACCTGCTCCCACTTCGGCCACTCGCTGTTGGCGATCTCGATGGCCACCGGGCCGCCGATGGTCTCGCCGTGGCGCACGCCGCCGAGGATCGTCACCCGGTCCTGCTCGAACTTCATCCGCGCGCCACGGCCGCGACCGAGCCGGCGGCGGGCGAGTGCCTCGCTCACGTCGTCGGTGGTGATCCGGACATGCGCCGGCAGTCCCTCCAGGACGGCGACCAGAGCCGGTCCGTGGGACTCCCCGGCAGTGAGCCAGCGCAACATGGGCGTCAGTCTCCCATGGGGCGCCAGGCCGACGACGGCCCTAGCCCCCCACGAGACGCGACCACAGCGGCTCGCCCCAGACGACCCCGGTGAGCGCCCCGAGCAGCATGAACGGGCCGAACGGCACGCCCTTGCGGTCGACCAGCTTCGCGATCGCCAGCACGGCACCGATGACCCCGCCGAGCAGGAAGCCGGCGTAGAGCCCGACGAGGAGCGGCCCCCAGCCGAGCCAGCCGAGGCCGATGCCGAGCACCCCTGCCAGCCGCACGTCACCGAAGCCCAGTCCGCGCGGGTAGATGAACCACAGCACCGCGTAGGTCCCGCCGCCGACCAGCCAGCCGACGGCTGCCATCACGAGGTCGTGGCTGTCGCGCGCGACGAGGGCGCCGACCACGGCCAGCGCGCCCAGCACGGCGTACGACGGGCGGATCAGGTAGGTGGGCAGCAGCCGGGTACGCCAGTCGATCACCGCGAGCGCGACGTACGTCGGAACCATCGGCACCCACATCAGCCAGGCCCACGACCAGCCCAGGGATCCTCCGAGCACGGCACCCGCAACGGCGCCGGCGATCGCGCTCTTCCAGGCCAGGCCCGGTAGCCGGGCGATGTCGGCGAACGCCTCGGGCGGCGGTTCGGGCGCCAGAGCGACGTCGATCGTGGCGTCGCCCTCGGAGCCCGCCTTCGCCGCCTCGGCGTGCGCAGGCTCGATCACCGGCACACGGCCGATCACCCTCGGCACCAGCAGGCTGCCGAGCCCGGCCACCACAGCGCCCACGAGGGCGGCCAGCACGGTCGAGTCCATGGCGGGACCCTAGGGCAACGAACCCTCGCCCCGGTGGCGTTCGGCGAGTCCCGCCTCGCCCGCCGCGCGCATCTCCTCGACCGGCACGTCGAACCGCCCCGTCATCGCCCGCACCTGGTCGACGGCCTGCCACAGCAGGAGGTCCAGCCCCCCGATCACCGTGCGCCCGTCGGTGACGGCGACCCGGGCCAGCGGCGTCGGCCACGGGTCGTAGAGGACGTCGAAGACCACGGCGACGTCGCGGGTGGCGGCGACGACGTCGTCGTGCTGCGCCTCGGGCGGCACCGTCGAGACGACGATGTCGGCGCTCACCGGCCCCAGCTCCGCCCAGGGCAGCACGCGCAGCCGCGGTGGGTGCGGGTGACGTGCCACCGCGTCGAGCGTCTCCCCGGCGCGCGTGGGGTCGCGGACGACGAGCGTGGCTTCGGCCAGACCGCGCTCGGCCAGGGCGAGCAGCACCGACGCCGCAGTGGCGCCGCCGCCCAGCACGACCGCGGAGTGGAGATGGGCCTGGGTGGCGGAGTTGACCGCGGCCAGCGCGCCGGGCACGTCGGTGTTGAGCCCGTGCCGGCCACCGTCGTGGTCGAGCAGCAAGGTGTTGGCGGCCCCCGAGACGCGGGTCCAGTCGTCCTGCGAGGTCAGAAGAGGCATCACCTCACGCTTGAGCGGCATCGTCAGCGAGAGCCCGCGCCAGGTCTCGTCGAGACCCTCGACGAACGCCGCCAGAGTGCCTGCCGGCACGCGCACGGCGTCGTAGGTCCAGTCCAGGCCCAGCACGCCGTACGCCGCCCGGTGGAGCGCAGGCGAGAGGGAGTGCTCGATCGGGTCCCCGAGGACAGCACACCGCATCGTCGATCGTCCGCCTCAGCAGCGACTGGACGTCGTGCAGTACTGCGTGAACTCGTCCTTGAAGGCCAGGAAGTCCTGGTAGGTCTTGCCGAACTTCGTCTCCCCCGTGCGCAGGTTGACGGTCACATAGTAGTACCAGTCGCCGGCCGCCGGGTGCAGCGCTGCGTTGATCGCGGCGTCGCCGGGCGAGTTGATCGGTCCGGGCGGCAGGCCCGGGTGGAGGTAGGTGTTGTAGGGCGAGTCGACCTGGGTGTCCTCGGTCGTCACCGCCACCACGCCCTTGCGGTCGAGTGCGTAGTTGACCGTC
>JAHEXO010000354.1 GCA_023252065.1 Nocardioides sp.
GCGCCTCACCCCGTTCCTGACCGAGGCCCGGCGCCGGCACCCCGACGTGGTGCTGTCCGTCGACACCTGGCGCTCGTCCGTCGTGAAGGCGGTGGCCGAGCTCGACATCGACCTGGTCAACGACACCTGGGCCGGTCACGACGCCGCGCTCGCGCCGGTCGCGGCGGCGGCCGGTCTGGGCCTGGTCTGCTCCCACACCGGCGGGCTGCCGCCGCGGACCGACCCGGTGGGCGTCAGCTACCCGCCCGAGCCCGACGGTGTCGTCCGCGACGTCGTACGCCGGCTCGGGTCGGCCGCGGAGGCCGCCCTGGCCGCCGGGGTGCCGCGCTCGCGCATCCTGCTCGACCCGACCCTCGACTTCGGGAAGACCACCCGGCACTCGCTGACGCTGGTGCGGCACACGGCCGACGTCGTCGCGCTCGGCTTCCCGGTGCTGCAGGCGATCTCGCGCAAGGACTTCGTGGGCGAGACGCTCGACCTGCCGGCCGACGAGCGGCTCTTCGGGTCCCTGGCCGCGACCTCGGTCGCGGCCTGGCTCGGGGCGACCGTCTTCCGCACCCACGACGTCCGGGCCACGCGCCAGACGCTCGACATGGTGGCCTCGGTCCGGGGCGACCGGCCGCCGTCGCTCGCCGTGAGGGGGGAGCCTGACTAACTGGCATACAGACCGTCATCCTGGGGGTTTCCCGGGAACGGTCTGTATGCCAGTTAGTTCGAGGCGGCCACCCAAGACGCCCACGACGCCCAGGAGGAGGAGTTCGCATGAGGGTGCTCATCGGGTCGGGGGAGGACCTCGCCGATCTGTACGCCGTACCGCGGACGCCGTGGCTGCGGGTCAACTTCGTCGCCACCGTCGATGGGGCGGCCACCGGGGAGGACGGGCGGAGCGGCTCGATCAACAACGACATCGACCACCAGGTCTTCGACCTGCTGCGCTCGCAGGCCGACGTGGTGGTCATCGGCGCCGGCACCGCCCGGGTCGAGGGCTACGCCGGCATCGGGAAGCCGCTGGTGCTGGTGTCGCGGTCCGGCACCGTCCCGGAGCACCTGCGCGACGCGCCTGCCGGCGACGTCCTGCTCGCGACGTACGCCGCGTCGCCGGGGATCGCGGAGGCGCGGGCGACGCTCGGCGACGACGCGGTGATCGTGACCGGACGGCATCGGGTCGACCTGGTCGCCCTCAAGGCCGACCTCGCGGCGCGCGGCTGGGGCAACCAGGTCTGCGAGGGCGGCCCGCACCTGCTGCGCGACCTCCTCGACGAGGGGGCCGTCGACGAGCTGGACACGACCGTCGTCCCGCGAGCGGTCGGCGGCCACCACCCGCGGATCACCAACGGCGCCCCGCTCGACGTACCCCTGAGCCTGCACACCCTGGTCGAGCACGAGGGCACCCTCCTCGCCCGCTGGCTCGTCTCCTGACCTCCGGGCAGCCGCGTGGCAGGGTAGGGGCATGAGCGAGCAGGCGATAGACCCGACCGTCCCGCCGTCCGGCACCGGGTGCGCGGAGTGCCTCGAGTCGGGCGGATGGTGGTTCCACCTGCGCCGGTGCGCGCAGTGCGGCCACATCGGCTGCTGCGACACCTCACCGTCGCAGCACGCCACCGCCCACTGGCAGCAGAGCGGACACGCGCTCATGCAGAGCTTCGAGCCGGGTGAGGACTGGTTCTGGGACTTCCGCGACGAGCAGGCCTACGACGGTCCGGTGCTCGCCGACCCGCAGAGCCATCCCTCCGACCAGCCCACGCCCGGGCCGGCCGGCGCCGTACCCGACGACTGGACCGCCCACCTCAACCGCTAGGCAGGACTCGCCGGTTCGGGCACTGCTGCGCTCGGATCCCGCGTGGGCTTCTCGTGCGGCAGGTTCCTGGTGAAGGGCAACGAGAGCAGCGCCAGGAACGCCGCCACGAGCAGCCCTGTCTTGAGCGCCTGGAGCTGGGCCGACTCGTAGTCGGCAACGAGTGCCTGGGTGGTCGCCTCGTCCAGACCCGCATCCTGCGCCGCGGCCGCGATCTGGTCGGAGGACACGAAGTCGATCCCGGAACCGGCGGCCACGCCGACCTGCTGGGCGACGCTGCTGCTGATCTGCTGGTCCTCGGAGATGTTCGACACGAAGTTGCTGGTCAGCCCCGACAGCACGATCGCGCCCAGCAGGGCCACGCCGATCGAGGAGCCGAGCTGCTGACCGGTGAACTGCAGCCCCCCGGCCTCACCGCGTCCCGACGCGTCGACCGAGGACTGCACGACGTTGCCCAGCTGGGAGGCGAGCAGACCCATCGCCACGCCGAGCAGCGCCATCGCCCAGGCGAAGCTCGACTCGTCCAGCTCGGGCTTGATCGTGGCGAGGAGCAGGAGGGACGCGAGCATGGCCAGCAGGAGGCCGGCCCGCACGATCGACCGGATGGGGAAGCGGCTGGACAGCCGTGAGCCGGCGGCCGAGGCGATGAACATGGCGATCGACACGGGGAGCATCTTCAGGCCCGTCTCCAGGGCATCAAGGCCGATCACCAGCTGGAGGTAGAGCGGTATCGTGAAGAAGACGCCCATCAGGATCAGGTTCTGGCTGAAGAGGCCGATCAGCCCGGCCCGCAGCGACGCGATCTTCAGCAGGGCGAGGTGCACGAGCGGGTCGCGGCCGAGGGTCTCCCGGCGGCGCTGCCAGACAGTGAACAACCACAGCAGGAGGGCCCCGGCGCCGATGACGAACAGGGTCAGGGAGAAGCCGAAGGGCTCCACGGGGGAGTCCTCCTTGGGCTTGAGCCAGCCCCAGCTGCTCGACTGGAGCACTCCGAGCACGACCAGACCCAGCCCGACGGCGGACAGGACGGTGCCGACGGCGTCGAGCTTCGGGGCGGTCCCGGTGCGCACCGAGTCGGCGACCTTGGGGGTCATCACGAGGATGACCCCCACCAGCAGCACCTCGCCGGCGAAGATGATCCGCCACGAGTACTCCGTGGTCGCCCAGCCGCCCAGGATCGGGCCCACCGCGATCCCAGCCCCGGCGACCCCGCCGATCACGGCGTAGGCCACCTTGCGCGAGGCGCCCTCGTAGTTGCCGGCGATCAACGCCACCATCGCCGGGAGGACCAGAGCGGCACCGAGCCCCTCCAGCACCGACCAGCCCAGGGCGAGGACCAGCACGGACGGCGCGAGGGCCGTGACCGCCGAGCCGACCGCGTAGATGACCAGGCCGATGACGAACGTACGGCGCCGGCCCAGGATGTCGCCGATCTTGCCGCCGGTGAGCATGAACATGGCCATCACAAGGCAGTAGAGCGTGATCACCGCCTGGATCGTGGTCACCGTCGTGTCGAAGTCGGCCACGAGCGCGCTGATCGAGACGTTCATCGCCGACTGGTCCAGCACCATGACGAACTGGGCGATGGCCAGTGCCACGAGAGGCAGCCAGTTCATCTTGGAGGCAGGGGAAGCCGGCGCCTCGGGGGGTTCACTGCCAGTCACGGCTGCTCTTCTCGTCGGCTCGAACAGGTCCGGTCCGCACCATCATCGCGAACCAGGGAGAAGGTATCCGGATCGAGTCAACCCGGCGATCCGACGTGTCTGGCTCACCCTCGTTGGGTGATGCTCCGAGGAGACGCGTCCGACACTGTTGGTGCCGATGCGGGAAGAGCCGACGGCGACTGGAGGAGCCCAGGAATGAGCGATGAAGAGGGAACCGAGGACGTCGCGGCGATGAAGGCCCGCATCAACGAGCTCGAGAGCGAGCTCGAGGCCGAGAAGGAGCGCGAGCACACCATGGCAATGCCGACCGAGGAGCGTTCGCACCCACGCGGGCTGAGCGTCCTC
>JAHEXO010000355.1 GCA_023252065.1 Nocardioides sp.
GCGTGCAGCAGGGTCGCGCCCTCGTAGAAGTCGACGGCGCCGCTGGGCGCGGTCGATCCCGTGATGGTCGCGGTCAGCTTGGCCTTCTTGGCCGCGGTGCTGGTCGCCGCCAGCGTGGTCGTGGTGACGACCTGCTGGTTGATGGTGAAGTTCGAGGTCGGCGACTGCGTGGGGGTGCCGCACACTCCGCCGTGGGCGGACGTGGCGAGCTGCTGGAACCCGGCCGCCTCGATCAGCGGGCGGGCGGCGGTGGAGCAGATGAAGCCGTTCTCACCGAAGACCGCGGCGACGTGGGCGTCGGCCACGTCGGTGCCCCGCACCACGTTGTAGAGCGCCCGCTGGGCGGACCAGCCACCGGCCCCGAGGAGGCCCTCCATGTGGACCGTGGTCGGGAACAGGGTCTGCTGCTTGCCCAGCGAGAACGGCGCGATGGCGTTGGCGTCGTTCTTGATCAGGTCGTCGGTGTTCTCGTGCATGGTGTTGTCGACGGCGCCGCCGTAGGTCACCGCGGTGCCCCCGTTGAGGGCCTTGAGCTGGCCGTCGAAGAAGCTGAACGTGCCCGAGCCCGGCTGCGGGATGTAGGGCTTGATGACGCCGTTCGAGCCGCCGACCTGGTTCCAGTTGGTGACGTTGCCCTTGTAGATGTCGAGGATCTGGGCACCGGTCAGGTTCGCCGGCGCGTGCGAGGCGACCGAGCCGGAGACCGCGACGCCGAGGGTGTCGAGGGCGAACGGGTACGCCTGCAGCGCGGCCGCGACCTCGGTGGCGTTGAGCGCCGAGGACGACCGGGCGAAGCTGACGTTGAGGTTGTTGCCGGCGCCGTAGAGCAGCGCCTTTCCTGCCCCGGAGCCGACCGGCCTGGTGATCACGTTGGCGCCTGCGATCGGGTCCAGGTTGGTGTCCCGGAGGGTGATCGTGGCGGTTCCGGTCGTGCCGAACGACGCGAGCCGGACGTCCGACGCGGTCAGGCCCGCGTTGAAGCCCGGGACGGCCGTGCCGCCGACCGTGGCGCCGTTGACCAGGTTGTCCATGGCGTTCTCGGTGGTGTCGGAGCCGACTCCGACGAGGTCGTTGGAGTCGGGCGTGCCGTAGGTGGGGTCGGCGTGGGCGGCGCCCCCGACGAGGGTGGCCGACGAGGCGACCACCGTGGTGGTGGCCAGTCCGGCGAAGATGCTGCGTACTCGCATTTCCTTCTCTTTCTCGGGTTACTCGGATGGGACTTGCGGGTGCAACAGGGGCTCCACCGCGGGCCCCGGTGCTTGGTCACTCAGGACGTCACATCAGGTTCGGGAGCAGCCGCATCACCGCATCCGTCGTGAACCAGGCGAGGGCGACCACGGGCGCACACGCGACCACCCAGACGCGGACCGCCGAGAAACGCTGGCGGGCCACGACAACAGCGAGGGTCGCTGCGACGAGCAGACCCAGACAGAGGACGAGGAGGGGCAGCGCACCGGCCTCGGTGGCGAGCACCTTCTCCGGGGCCGGCACCGCAGTGGGCAGCCCGGCCGGCGCGGGGAAGCCCTTGGCGGCCTCCGCGTCCACGTAGACCGCGTCGTGGGGGGCCAGCGAGCCGAGCCGGCCCGCCCCTTCGGCGGTGACCAGGGTCAGCCGCGCGACGCCCGCGGCCGGTGGCTGCGGCAGCCGGTCGCCGGCACGTCGTACGCCGATCACGTGGAACCTCCGCTCGCCCTGGCCCATCACCACTGAGATCTGGTCGCCGGTGGTGAGCTCGGTGATCCGGCGGAACGGCGCGCCGTACGTCGAGGCGCGGCCGAAGACGACCGACGTGCCGGCCTGGCCGGGGAGCACCGTGTTGCGCAGGTGTCCGGGGCCGGCCAGCAGGTCACCCGACGCGGTCCCCTCGACCACGACCTGCTGCACCCCGAGGTGCGGGATCGTCAGCAGGGCGACGGGAGCGCCCACCGGCGTCACCGGGCCCACCGGGGCGGTCGCCGCGGCGAGCTCGGTGCGGAACCGGGAGTAGAGCAGCTGCTGGTCGCGGTTCTCCGAGATGCCGCCGAACCACAGCATCTGCGCCACCACCCAGAAGCAGACCAGCGCGACCATGGTGGCGATCGACGAGACCAGCACGCCGGTGTCGTGCGCGGCGTCGTGGGACGTCGTACGACGCACCGGCACGGCCACCAGCCACCTGCCGGGAGCGCGGTCGCGGCCACCATCGGGAGGCGTCGCCTCGGGAGGGCGGGGAGCCGTCACGGTCATCGGTCCCCCCCGGGCGGGCGGACGAAGAAGCGGGTCGCGCCCGCCACCAGGAGGCCGAGCATCCCGATCAGCACGAGCGCGGGGATCAGCCCCTTCGACACCTGCGAGGACACCGCGGTCGTGGGCGGCATCTCCCCCGCGGCCTCGACGGTCGGCGCGGTCGACGGCGCGTCGGTCGGCGCCGTGGACGGGGCTGCCGCACTCGGCGCGTCGGCGGGCAGGTCGGTGCCGCCGGTCGGACCGGCTGGGACGGTCGGGGGTCCGGACTTCGGGCCCGACCCCTGGGCGGGAGGCTTCGTCTTCGGCACCTTCTGCGCCGCCACCGCGTCACCGACCTGCTGGGCCGAGACGTAGAGCTTCTTGGTCACCCCGCTGTCGCGGATCGGCACGAAGCCTTCGGGCAGCTGGCCGTTGCCGCTGCCGGCGACCTGACCCTGCGTGGTGGAGACCTTGATGAACTGCGACACCTTCGCGGCGTCGGCCTGGTCGAGGTGCTGCAGGCGGGCGGCGGTGTAGACCACCATCGTCCCGGGGTACGCCGACTTCGCCTTCAACAGGTCGGGCATCTGCATCTCGAACGGGCCGTACTTCTGCGACTGCCGGCCCACGCTCACGGCCTTGGTCAGACTGGCGCGGTTCGGCGCGACGTAGTGACCCGGCGTGGTCTCGAGCGCGGCCGACCGCAGGCCGTAGCGGGCGGCGTCGCCGAGACTGACGACACCCAGCATGAACCGGGCGCCGTAGGGCTGCGGGTCGATCCGGCCGAGCTTGTAGAGGTTGGTGCTGAGGTCGAAGTCGCAGCGGGTCTGCACCTCGGGCCAGGCGTCCAGCAGGGCCTCGGCGATGGTGTCGAGGGTGCTGACCGGGGCTGCGAGCTGGTTGAAGTACACCGCCGGGTGCTTCTGGCGGCACTCGTTCTGGGTCTTGGGGATGTAGGTGTCGAGCAGCGGCCACTCGGAGCGGGGCAGGTGCAGACCGCGGTAGAACGGGTTCACCTTCATGCCCCACGGGTCGGGCTTGCCGTCGACGAAGGCCATCGCCGCCTTGTCCTGGGCGATGTAGGCGGTCAGCTGCTCGATCACGTCGGAGGAGATCGAGAGCGAGAGGAGGGTCGCCGCCGCCTCGCTGTCGTTGGTCGTCAGGTGCGGGTTGAGGTGCTGGAACTCGGGGTCGGAGACGATCGACAGCGGGTTGCCGCCGATGCCGGGGTGCCCCCGGCCGAGGTCGGAGCCCAGGTAGGACTGGGTCAGCAGCTTGGCCAGCAGCCGCGGGTCGAGCCGCAGCTGGGTGTACTCGCCCTTGTTGTCCGGCTTGTCGATCACGTAGCCGATGCCGAACCCGGTGAGCGCGGTCGGGGCGAACCCGACGGGGTCGCTCGTGGTCTTGGCGTGCGGCGAGGAGACCTCGGCGGCCGGGCCGCCGCCGCTCTCCATGAGGTTCCACCCGGCGATGTCGGACATCACGTTCATCTGGAACTTGAAGCGGTCCTTGCGCAGGCAGTACGCCGGCGCCCACTGCAGCGCGGCCTCCGCCAGGAGCTCGGAGCCGTAGAACCCGGTCGGGGACCGGGGGTCGAG
>JAHEXO010000356.1 GCA_023252065.1 Nocardioides sp.
TCCTGTCCCTGCGGCGGCGGCAGGCGTGCCGGCGACGGCCAGCGGCTTCATCCACTGGCTGGCGGCCCGGCCCTTCCTGGTCGCATCGACCCCACGCCCGGCGACGTTGGGGGGCCACGAGGGCTGGCACGTGCGCGTTCGGCTGCGTGGTGGCCAGGCCCTCGGGCCGGCTACCTGCGTCAACCGCTTCCTCTGTTACCCCGTCACCACGGACGGGCCGTCGACCTCCGGGATCTGGGCCGACATGGTCGCCGACTACACGGCGGTCGACCTGCCAGGTCACGGCACCGCGGTGGTGTGGTCGTGGGCCTTCGGCCACGACACGGCCGCGCTCGCCCGCAACAGAGCGGCGGTCGACGGCATCTCCTGGCCCGCTCACTGACCACAGGGAGAGCTCGCGACAGCCTCGTCCACAGGCTGCGTGCGGCCGGGCGTCGCCGTCGGCGTCCGGCCGCATGCTCTTCGTGGGAGAGGACGGAGGGCTGGGATGTACGGCGACACGACGGTGGTGCGGGCGCTTGCCGGGGCCATGCGGGAGCAGGCGGCGGACATCCACGGGGAGTCCGCCGCCTTGCTCGCCCGTGCAGAAGCCGTGCCCTGGAGCGGCAGGGCGGCTGACGCGATGCGACTGCTGGCCCGCGACCACGCGGCAGCGCTGGCCGCGTCTGCGCGCGCTCACGAGGGCGCTGCGGCCGCGCTCGAGCGTCATGCCCGCGAGGTCGACCACGTGAAGGCGCTGGTCGCGGCGGCCGAGCGCCGGGTGCAGTCGGCCCTCGACCTGGTCGGAGGCGGGGTGACGGGGCTGGTCCGCAGCCGGGCGGCGCACTGGCTGGCCCATGCCGACCTGCCACCACCCGGACACCTGGGGTGGCTCGACGTCCGCCTCCCGCGATGGCTCCCGTGAGCCTCCGGCCGGGCCGGTCGACCACGCCGGTCTTCCGCCTCGACGTCGACATCGCCGTCCGCGACGGACCCGAGGTGCGGCGACGCCGCGTGCGCCACGACCTCCGTGGTCACCGGGTGTCGGCGGTGACCGTGCTCGGCTCGGGTGAGACCACGCTCGAGGCGTTCGACGTGGCGCACTGGCGTCGCCATCTCGAGAGCCTCGCCGACGTGCCGGTCCCTCCCGGCGACCCGCCTCCCCGGCTCGACGTGCCGTGGGACCTGCTGGTCGCGGGTCGGGCCCGCCGCGACCTCGACGTGGTGCTGGTAGGCCGAGCGGTGGGCGTCATCCGCGCCGACGACGAGGTGGTCGGCGCCGCGCGCTGTCACGCCGAGCTCGCTCGCCTGTGGCGGAGCGCGACCGGACGGTTGCGCGCCGTCGGGCAGTGCCCCCGTGGGCGCAAGGTCGCCTGGCTGTCCTGGCTCCTGCTCCCCGGCGGCTGGCACGCCCTGTGCCCACACGCAGCGCATTCGTCGGGCGTCGGCCACGCCATGGTGCGGGTGGAGCCACGCCGCGCGGCCGATCTCGCCGGGGAGGTCGCGCGCTGGACGGTCGGCGTTCATCGATGACGACCACGCCGATCACCGCGACTGCCGCCCCGCCGATCACCGACGTCACGGGAGGCGTCGCGGGGACCTCCGCCAGCTACTCCGCCGTGCTGGCTCTGGCCCGGCGCTTCGATGACGCCGGCGACCGGATGCGGGGATGGGCCGCCCACACCGCGCGCCTGGCTGCCGATCCCGACCTGGTGGAGTCGGCTCCGTTGTCGCCGGTCACCTTCGCCGAGGCCGAGGCCGCGGTGCTCGACGCGGCGACCGGCGTCCACGGGGTCCTGGTGTCGTCGGTCGACTACGAGGCCGACGCCGTCGTGGTCCGCGCCACCGTGCGGGCCTTCGAGCAGTGCGACCTGCTCGTGGCGACGGCGATCCACGCGGTCGACTACGACCTCGGGCGAGCCCTGGGCACCACGCTTGCCGCGGCCGGGCCCGCGCTCCTGGGAGCGCTGGTCGCCACCGCCCCGGTGGCGGCCGTGGGCGCCTCACGCCTGCCATCCCCCACCCGCCGCCGCCTCGGCGGAGATCTCGGTGTGGCGGGAGACGTGGCTCAGGAGACCCTCGACCGACACCCCGGCCTGCTCCAGCACGCCGTCGACGGCAGCGGTGGCCTGCTCGACGGGCTGCTCGGCGGCGCCGGCGTGCTCACGGGTGTCGCGCCGTTCCACCCCACGGTCGCGGACGCGGCCGGCGACCTGGCGCTCCTCTACGGCGCCGAGGGGCCCCCGCGGGTCCGCTCCCGCCACGACCTGTCCGTGCCGCTGGGCCAGACCACGCCGCGCTGCGTGGCCGACCTGATGCGCCATCTCGACCAGACCAACGCCCTGTCGACCCCCGACCGACCCGGCGACCAGGGCACCTTGGAGATCCAGACGCTCCGGGCTGCCGACGGGTCGGTGCGGCACGTCGTCTACCTCCCCGGCACCGACGACCTGACCACGATCCCGCTGGGCCAGGACAGCGACGTCCGAGACCTGGCGACCAACCTCCGCCTGGTCGCCGGCGAACCGACGACCTACGCCGCCGGCATCGAGCAGGCGATGCACGCCGGTGGCATCGGGCCCCACGACCCGGTCCTGCTCGTCGGTCACAGCCAGGGCGGTATGGAGGCAGCGGCGCTCCTGGCGCGCGGCTCGCCGTTCCACGTCACCGACGTGGTGACCGCAGGCTCTCCGATCGCCCAGGTGGGCGGCTACCCGCACGGCAGCCACGTGCTCTCCCTGGAGAACCGCGGCGATGTGGTGCCGCTGCTCGACGGCTTCGACAACGCCGACACCAGGCAGCACGTCACGGTGCGGTTCGACGACCACGAGACCTCGATCGCGGCCAACCACCTGCTCGCCCACTACACCCGCGGCGCGGAGGTCGTCGACGCCTCGGCCGATCCGTCGATCCGCGAGCAGGTGCACGCCCTTCGTCGTCGCGGCTTCCTCAGCGGGCGCGTCACCGCCAGCCAGGTCTTCCAGGTCACCCGATGAGTCGGCTCGCTCCCAACGGGCACGGCCCTCAGCCGAGTGACGTCGTGGCGGCCGGCTTGACGCCGCGAATGAACGCGCTCCGGATGACGCCGTCGAGCTCGTCGATGGCGGCCCGGACGTCGACCCAGGCCGGGATGTCGCCGGGAGCCAGGCCGGCGGCCAGGTCCTCGAGCTCGGCGCGGCCGAAGACGGTGGTGGGCTCGATGTGCACGTCCTCGAACCCCGCGGCGAGCATGCTGCGTTTGCATTCGTCCTCGGTGAGGGCGCCTGCGATGCAGCCGGTCCAGAGCGCCATGACGCCGGCGAGCTCGTGGGCGAGTGGCCGAGACAGCACCATGTCGGAGATCGCGAACCGTCCGCCGGGGCGGAGCACGCGCACCGCCTCGCGGAAGACCTGCTCCTTGTCCGCCGACAGGTTGACCACGCAGTTGGAGATGATCACGTCGACCGAGCCGTCCGGCAGGGGGATGTCCTCGATGCTGCCGAGGAGGAACCCGACGTTGTCGACACCGGCCGCGGCCTGGTTCGCGTGGGCGAGCTCCAGCATCTCCGGTGTCATGTCCAGGCCGTACACCCGGCCCCGCGGCCCGACGCGCCGCCCGGAGAGCAGGACGTCGATGCCCCCACCCGAGCCGAGGTCGAGGACCACCTCACCGGGGCCGCAGATCGGCCAGCAGGGTCGGGTTTCCGCAGCCGAGTGAGGCCAGCAGCGCGTCCTCGGGGACCTGTTGACGCTCGGCCTCGCCGTACTGCGCGCCGCCGAACGGGTCGAGCGCCTCGGGGCTGCAGCACGCCGAGGCGCCACCGCCACAGCAGGATGCGGCC
>JAHEXO010000357.1:0-1110 GCA_023252065.1 Nocardioides sp.
GACGCGCCGCGGCCGTGGAAGCCGCGGGTGCCCATCAGCTCCGACCGTGTCGTCGGCATCGCGGTGGCGGCGGCCACGAGGGCTGCGTCGCCGATGATCCGGCCGGGGGACAGGTCGCGGTCGCGGGCGATCGCGTCGCGGGTCAGCCACAGCTCGCGGACCGCACCCATCAGCCGCCGGCCGCGCACCCGGTGAAGTCCCGACGTACGACGCCACGGCTCGGTGCGGGTCGCCGGGACGAAGCTCTTGAGCGCCTCGAACTCCTGCCTGGCCCACTCGGCCTTGCCGGTCGCCTCGAGCTCGTCGGCGAGCACCTGGCGAAGCTCGACGAGCACCTCGACGTCGAGGGCGGCGTACTCCAGCCAGGGCTCCGGGAGCGGCCGCGTCGACCAGTCGGCTGCGGAGTGCTCCTTCTTCATCCGGTAGCCGAGCAGGGTCTCCACCAGGGTGGCGAGCCCGACCCGGGGATAGCCGAGCAGCCGTCCGGCCAGCTCGGTGTCGAAGAGCTCGCTCGGGGTGAGGCCGACCTCGGCCAGGCAGGCGAGGTCCTGCGTGGCGGCGTGCAGGATCCACTCGGTGCCGGCGAGGGCCTCCTGCAGGGGGTCCAGCGAGTCGAACCCGATGGGGTCGATGAGGTAGGTGCCGGCGCCGTCGCGCCGGAGCTGGATGAGGTAGGCCCGGGGGGAGTAGCGGTAGCCGGAGGCCCGCTCCGCGTCGATCGCGACCGGCCCGGAGGCCGCGGCCAGCGCCGTACAGGCCTGGGCGAGGAACGGCGGGGTCTCGGTCAGGAGCGGGAGCCCGTCGCGCAGCTCGAGCAAGGGGGCGGGCGGTGCGGGCGGTTCGGCCGCAGCCGGCGCGGCGGGAGGCTCCGAGGTCAAGGCCGGGGAGGCCGGGGTCACGAGGGCCGCGGGGGCGTCGTCCGCGTCGCGGGGGCTTCGGGCGTTGTCTGGGGTCATGTCCTAGTGACCGGGACCGCGGCGTCCCCGGCGGCTGGGCATGGCGGTCACGCCCTCGGGGACCGGCGGTAGTCCGGCCGCAGTACACAGTAGTTCCGCCCAGGCCTCGACATGGTTCTCGATCTCCACCCGCCCGTCGACCACCTGCGGGGTA
>JAHEXO010000357.1:1120-3792 GCA_023252065.1 Nocardioides sp.
CGACGTGGTCGGTCACGAGGAGTTCGTCGCCGACCTCTTGCGGGGTCCACGACGCGCGGATCTCGATCTGGGCGCTGCCGGAGTCGTCGGCCATGCCACCGAAGCTGTCGGTGGCGACCCGGGTGACGGTGCCGGAGGCGGCGGTCCAGACGGCACCGTGCGCCGCGAGGGCCTCGGTCAGCCACGACCACCCGACGTCGGCCAGGGCGGGGTCGGTGATCATGTCGAGGTCGATCTCGGCGCGGGCGTAGGCCACGAAGCGGAACGTGCCGTCCCAGGCGTCGTTGCCGGCGGGGTCGTGCAGGAGGATCAGCCGACCGGTGCAGATGTCGACCCCCTCGACGGTGACGTCGGCGCTCACCGCCGTCGCGAAGGGTGCGATCCGCTGCGGCGCCGGCATCGGCTCGCACAGCACCTCGGGGCGCATCCGGGCCTCGCTCATAGCGCGCACCGCCTCCTGGAACTCAGGAGGGCTGGCGGACGCACCCCCACCGGGGTGCGCCTCGGTACCGACGACCATGCGTTCACAGTAGGTCTGTCATGCACGGCCGATGTGCGAACACGCCGATCGGTTTGCGACGATGCCCCCGTGAGCAGCCCCGGTGACACCGTCCGCACGCGGACGCACGACAGCGCGTTCCTGAGGGCCGCTCGTGGCGAGTCCGTGCCGCACACCCCGGTCTGGTACATGCGTAAGGCCGGGCGGTCGCTCCCGGAGTACCTCCGTGTCCGTGAAGGCGTCGGGATGCTGGAGTCCTGCATGGACCCCGCCCTCGTCACCGAGATCACCCTCCAGCCGGTCCGGCGGTACGGCGTGGACGCGGCGATCTTCTTCTCCGACATCGTGCTGCCGCTCAAGGCTGTCGGCGTCGACCTCGACATCGTGCCGGGCGTGGGTCCGGTCGTGGCCTCGCCGGTGAGCACCCTCGCCGACGTCGCCGCCATCCCCGACCTCACCGCCGAGCACGTCGGCTTCGTCACCGAGGCGATCACCGCGCTGGTCGCCGAGCTCGGCGAGAGGCCGCTGATCGGCTTCGCGGGTGCGCCGTTCACCGTGGCGTCCTACCTCGTCGAGGGCGGTCCCTCCAAGGAGCACGCCAGGACCAAGGCGATGATGTTCGGCGCTCCCGAGGTCTGGGACGCGCTGATGGGCAAGATCGCCGGCATCGCCGCGGCCTACCTGCGAGTGCAGATCGACGCCGGGGCGTCCGCGATCCAGCTCTTCGACTCGTGGGCCGGCGCGCTCACCCCCGACGACTACCGCCGTTCGGTGATGCCGCACTCGGCGGCGGTGCTCTCTGCGGTCGGCGACCTCGGCGTACCGCGCATCCACTTCGGCGTCGGCACCGGCAGCCTGCTCGGCCTGATGGGCGAGGCGGGTGCCGACGTCGTCGGCGTCGACTGGCGTACGCCGCTCGCCTCGGCGATCCCGCTGGTGGGCGACCGCGCCGTGCAGGGCAACCTCGACCCGGCTCTGGTCTTCGCGCCGACCGAGGTGATGACCGCCCGGGCCGCCGAGATCATCGAGGCCGGTCGGGCCGCGAAGGGCCACATCTTCAACCTCGGTCACGGGGTCATCCCCAGCACCGACCCCGACCAGCTCGCCCGGCTGACGGAGTTCGTCCAGACCTACTGAGCGCAGGCGGACGAGAAACCGCTGTACGAATCGCCCTGCGAGCGGGCCGCGCGCGCGATCGCGCAGCGGTTTCCGTCTGAACGGCGCCCACCGGCGGCGCTGGGCGGGCGGACCCCAGGCGGGAAGACGCGGAAGACTCAGCTGGTCTGCCCGGGCGGGTCGGTGACTTCTTCTGCGTCTTCCCGGGAGAGCCCGCCGCGGCGCAGCCACCACCACAGCGGCAGGCCGATCAGGCCGATCACCAGCGCGAACGGCAGGGCGGCGCCTAAAGCGGTCAGCGCGACCTGCAGCGTGCCGGTCAGCGCGGCCCAGCCGTGCCGCAGCCCGGTCACGAACCCGGCCCGGTGGTGGTGCCCGGTCGCAGCGGCCTGGGCCGGCGGAACTGCGACGTCGAGGTTGATCGTCGACATGCTGGTCTGGTTGGCGAGGTGGTCTCGCTGGGCCTTGAGCGACTGGTACTCACCGCGGCGCTGCGTGATCGCGTTCTCGAACCGGAGGAGCTGGTCGATGGTGGCAGCGCGGCGCTGGAAGGCGTTGAGGTCGTGAAGGCTGATCCGCAGGGTGCGCAGTCGCTGCTCGACGTCGATCACCTCGGTCGTCACGTCCTGACCGGTGCTGCTGGAGTGCACCACAGTGCCGAGCCGCTCGAGGTCGCTCATCGCCGTACCGAACGAGTCGACGGGGACGCGCAGCACCAGGTGGGAGTCGCGGATCCGGCCGCTCTTGTCGTAGACGGTCTGCTCGCCGTCGACCGACCCGTGCAGACGGGTCAGCAGCAGGTCGACCCGGTCGCGCGCCTGCTGCGGGTCCGCCGTACGGATCGAGATGGTGCCGGTCCGGATGATCGCCTGCTGCTGGACCTCCACTGCCGGCTTCGCCGCCTTGGCCACCTGCGCAGCCTTCGCGCCGCTGTCTCGGGCGACGCCGTCCTGGGCCCCACCGGCGAAGTTCTCGGAAGCGGTGCTACCCCCTGCGGTGGAGCCACCACTCCCGCTCCCGCCGCACCCGGCGAGCGCGACGAGGCAGATGAGGGCGA
>JAHEXO010000358.1 GCA_023252065.1 Nocardioides sp.
TCGGGGCTTCCGGCCGGCCAGGTCAGCAGGGTGACCTGCTGGGCGGTGGGCGCCCAGAGACCGAACCCGACCCGTCCCGAACCCGCGAAGCTGACGCCGTACGAGCGCGTGCGGGCGGACGCGGCATACAACGCATCGAGCGCGATGGCCGTCTGGGCACCCGTGGCGTCGAGGAGCGACCCGTTGGAGTCGTACATCCCGACAGCGACCTGGCCCTTGAGGATCTCGGGCAGCAGGCGTGCGGTCGCCTTGTCGAGACGCAGGGCCACGGCGCCGGCGAGCTCGGGGTGGGCGGAGACCAGCGACGCGGGCAGTCCGGCGGGGTCTCGGGTCAGGGTCGCGACCGAACCGCCCGTCACCGCCTCGGCGTCGACCGCGAGGCCACCGTCGGGCGACCAGTGCAGGCGCCAGCCCAGCGTCGCGGGGTCGGTGCCCGCGGGCAGGGCGGACGCGGGCCACGCGACGAGGTCGGGGCCGACGACGTAGGCCTTGGACTTCGTCAGGTCGGGAGCAGCCCCGGCCTTGGACGTCTTGACGCTGACCTCGTGGGTCGACGCCTTGTAGGTGATGGTCGTCAGCACACCGTCCGACGGGACCGAGAACGCGACGTTGTTGCCGGGGTACGCCTCGTTCCACGAGAGGCCGACCGCGACCTTGAACTCGTAGCTGCCAGCAGGGATCTGGTCGGTGGTGAAGGTGTAGGTGCCGTCCCCGTCCGGGTCCTGCAGCCAGGACCGCATGCAGTCCGGAGCCCAGTCACCGGGACACCCGAGCTTGCTCTGGAAGCTGCCGGGCGCCGTGATGATCGGGCCCTGCGCGTCGCTCGTCACCCAGTGGGTCCGGTGGTCGTAGTAGAAGGTGACGGGCTTGCCGCCGGGTGCGGTGTAGGCGATGTTGCCGGCTCCCTTGCCGCCACCGACGCCGTAGTTCTCGTCCCACGACTTGTCGATCGCGGCCTTGTACTCGTAGTCGCCGGCGGGGATCGAGGTGTAGGTGCCCTTCCAGATCTCGTCCTTGGGGTCGAGGGCCAACTGCGCCTCTGCGCAGTCCGGCTGCCAGTCGCCGGGGCAGCCCATCTCGGAGTTGTCGCTGCCGGGGACGCTGACGTTGGCGGGCTGGGTGACCGGTCCGACCCCGCCACCGGAGCCACCGCCGCCCGCCGTCGTCGGTTCGCCGACGATGCCGTAGGTGGACGTGGCGGACACGTGGCCGGCGATGTCCTTGGCCACCATGCGGTACTCGACGAGGGTGCCCTTGGCCAGGCCGGACACGTCGTGGAAGACGCGGTACGGGGCGTTGTCGTCGGTGCCGATCGAGGTCCAGGCGGACGTGCCGACCGGACGCTGGAGGAAGGTCACCTCGGCGAACGAGTTGCCCGGCAGGGCCGCGCCGATCTCTGCGCGGCCACCCACGACGCCACCCGCGCTGGGTGAGGTCGGGAAGATCGCCGGGGCCGACTTCGGCTGTGCCATCGTCGAGTTGGCACGGTAGACCGCCACCGACAGCGGCGGCACCGTCACGGTCACCCGACCGTCGGCGGCCGCCCGGAGGTCGGTCGTCGCCCCGAGGAGCGGCACGAGCTTCGACCCGGCCGAGTAGGTGGCGAAGGTCGCGGTCCTGGCCGTCGTCGCGTTGTTGGCGACGACGACGTACTCGCGCTTGGCGGCCTTGTCGATGCGGCTGATCGCATAGATGCCGGCCGCGTCCGAGGCGTAGCGGTGCACCTGTGCACCGTCGGCGAGGGCCGGGTTGGCCGCCCGCAGCGCGGAGAGCTCCTTGATCTGGCGGTAGAGCGGGGCCGACGTGTCGTAGTGGGCAGCCTTGCCCGCGGGCTCGCTGCTGCCGACGATGACGTCGTCCTGGTAGATCGGGGTCTGCGTCGCGAACATGTCCTGGCGGGCACGCTTGTCGCCGAAGTCGCTCGTCGGTCCGGTGAAGCCCTGCTCGTCGCCGTAGTAGACGACCGGCTGGCCGCGGGTCAGGAACATCAGCGAGGTGGCGAGCTCGTCGCGGGCGAGCAGGTCGTCGCCCTTCGCGCCGCCTGCCAGGAGCATGGCGCCGACGCGGCCCATGTCGTGGTTGCCGAGGAAGGTGGGCAGCTCGTAGGCGTTCGAGTCGGTGTCGGTGTAGTAGTCGTCACCGGCGAAGAGGTCCCGGATGCCGGTCGTCGCCTTGCCCTGCGCGAAGCCGAGCGCCGCACCCTGGAAACCGAAGTCGAGCGTCGCGGGCAGAGCGCCCTTCGTCGTGAACTGGCTGGTGTAGGCGGGGTTGCCGTCGTAGACCTCGCCGAACATGAAGAAGTTGTCCTTGCCCGTCGCCTTGGCGTGGTCGAGGATCGCCGGCGAGAAGGACTGCCAGAACGGCATGTCGACGTGCTTGACGGTGTCGATGCGGAAGCCGTCGACCCCGAAGTCCACCCAGGACTTGTAGATGTCCTCCATCCCCGAGACGACCTTGGGGTTCTCGGTGAACAGGTCGTCGAGACCGGAGAAGTCGCCGTAGGTGGAGGACTCGCCGGCATACGTCGAGTCGCCCCGGTTGTGGTAGAGCGTCGTGTCGTTGAGCCACGCCGGGACCTTGACGTCCTTGTCGGCGTCGGCGACCTTCGGCACGTAGGGGAACGAGGTGGCCGCGGACATCGCGGGGAAGCAGGCCGGCGCCGTGGCGCCAGCAGTGCAGGCCGGCTTGCCGGCGACGGCGGCGTCGTCGAACTCGTTGCCGTTCGCGTCATTGTAGGGGCTCGTCGCCTTGTTGACGTAGGTGTACTTGCCGCCGTCGTAGGAGAT
Source organism: Nocardioides sp. (assembly GCA_023252065.1). The sequence continues at coordinate 2,787 of JAHEXO010000358.1, forward strand.
GACGTCGGCCGTGTGGTTGGTGATGATGTCGAAGTAGACCTTCATCCCCTTGGCATGGGCGGCCGAGATGAGCGTCCTCATGTCACCGTTCGTGCCCAGGTGCGGGTCGATCTGCGTGAAGTCGGTGATCCAGTAGCCGTGGTAGCCGGCGCTCGCGTCGGACCCGCTGCCCTGGACGGCGCGGTTCTTGAACGACGGGGTCAGCCAGATGGCGGTCGTGCCGAGGCCCTTGATGTAGTAGAGCTTGCCGGTCAGGCCCTTGAGGTCACCGCCGTGGTAGAAGCCCTCGTTGGTCGGGTCGAAACCGGTGGAGAGGGGGCCGCCCGTGAGCCCGCCCTGGTCGTTGGCCGTGTCGCCGTTGGCGAAGCGGTCGGCCATGACGAAGTAGAAGCGCTCCTTCGTCGCGAGGCGGCGCAGGGACGACGCCGCGAGCTTCGCGTCGGCCGAGGTGGCGGGGCCGGGAAGGTCGGTGGGGGCGACACCGACGGCGTGCGTCGTGTCGTCGTAGGTGAAGCGCAGCGTGGCCGGGCCGGCCAGCACGAGCGGCACGTTGCCGCTGCCCTGGCCGTAGCTCTCGTCCCACGAGTGGTTGATCGCGACCTTGAGCTCGTAGCTGCCGGCCGGCACCCGGAAGTCGGCGGCATACGTCGTCGTGCCGGGCTGGAGCGTGAGGTCCGTCTTCGTGCAGTCGGGCTGCCAGTCGGCGCTGCAGCCGAGCTCGGACTGCAGGGATCCGACGAGGGTCGCGGTCCTCGGGGCGTCCGCCCGGGCTGTCGACGTCCCTGCCAGCGGGACGGCGAGTCCGGCGATGACGAGGGCCGAGATGCTGGCGACGGACAGGGCCGGGCGACGGCGCATGCGCACTCCTTTGTGGGCTCGGTCGCTCACGCCCGCGTCTGGACGTTCGACCACCGGGGGAGAACCTAGCGCCCATTCCGGACACCACGCCAGAGCTGAATTGCAATTTCTTGCATTTGTGTTCAGGAAGTTGCGAGATCTTGCTC
>JAHEXO010000359.1 GCA_023252065.1 Nocardioides sp.
TCGCGAGCAGCGCGACGACGACCACGGCCGCGGCCAGCCACGCCCAGGGAGACCGGCGCGGCTGCCGTGCGGGTGCCGACACGGGGGCCGACAGAGGCGGAGCGGGTGTCACCGGCGGCACCGCTTGCACCGCTGGCCCAGCGACCGGCGCCGGGTGGAGCACCCGGGTGCCGTCGTCGCCGACCCCGTCGACCGGGGCCGGGTGGATCCGGACGTCCTTGCCCTGGGCGAGGAAGTCGCGCACCTCGGCCATCGTCCAGCGGCCCGCGGGGTCGCGCGCCATCGTGTGCTCGAGCACGGGAGTCAGCCAGCCGGCGTCGGCCAGCCGCGGGGGCTCCTCGTGCACGATCCGGTAGAGCGCGCCCATCAGGTTGTCGCCCACGTCGTACGGCGTGTGGCCGGCGAGCGTGTGGAACAGCGTGGCTCCGAGCGACCAGACGTCCGACGCCTCGGTCGCGCCGGCGCCGGAGGCGACCTCGGGCGCCAGGTAGGCCGGGGAGCCGGTGACCAGCCCGGTCTGAGTGAGGGAGGCGTCCGCCTCCGCGCGGGCGATCCCGAAGTCGGTGATCTTCACGTCGCCGGCCGGTGTCACGAGCATGTTCGAGGGCTTGACGTCGCGGTGGATGATGCCGGCCTGGTGGGCGGCGGCCAGGGCGTCGGCGGCCTGGCGGACCAGCCCGGCGGCCTCGTCGGCGTCCATCGCCCCGTCGTTCTTGATCAGAGTGGCGAGGGTGACCCCCTCGACGTACTCCATGACCAGCCAGTTCGCGTCGTCCTCGGCGACCAGGTCGTAGACCGCCACCACGTGCGGATGGTTGAGCCGCGCGGCGAGCCGCGCCTCGCGCTCAGCGCGCTCGAGGTCGGTGGCGCTGGCTCCCGGCAGGAGGCCGATCCGCTTGAGGGCGACGTCGCGACCGAGGACGGTGTCGCGGGCGAGCCACACCGCACCCATCCCGCCGCGGCCGATCTCGTGGCCGACGTCGTACCTGCCTGCGAGCACGCCTCTCCTCCCGGTCGCGGCCAGCCTAGGGTGATCCCGGCAACCGGGTGGAGCCGGCGACGCCGGATGCGGCAGGCTTGCCCCGTGACCGCGCACATCGACGCCACCTTGCTGGACGACCTCGTGTGGCGCGGCCTCGTCGCCCACTCGACCGACCTCGCCGAGCTGCGCGAGGCGCTCACGTCCGGCAGCGTGCGCTTCTACGTCGGCTTCGACCCGACCGCGCCGAGCCTCCACATGGGCAACCTCGTCCAGCTGGTCACCGCGCGGCGCCTGCAGGACGCCGGCCATACGCCCTACATCCTCGTCGGCGGCGCCACCGGCATGATCGGCGACCCGAAGGAGAGCTCGGAGCGCACCCTGAACTCCCTCGACACGGTCAAGGACTGGAGTGAGCGCGTACGCCGCCAGGTCGCGCCGTTCGTGAGCTTCGAGGGTCCGAACGCCGCCACCATCGTCAACAACTACGACTGGACCGCCAGCCTGTCCACCATCGACTTCCTCCGCGACGTCGGCAAGCACTTCCCGGTCAACCGGATGCTGGCCCGCGACGTGGTCTCCCGGCGTCTCGAGTCGGGGATCAGCTACACCGAGTTCAGCTACGTCCTCCTGCAGTCGATGGACTTCCTCAACCTCTACCGCGACCACGGCGTGACGCTGCAGTTCGGCGGCAGCGACCAGTGGGGCAACATCACCGGCGGCGCCGAGCTGATCCGGCGCGCGGCGGCGGGCAAGGCGCACGCCTTCGCCACGCCGCTGATCACCAAGCCCGACGGCACGAAGTACGGCAAGACCGAGGGCGACGCCCTGTGGCTCGACCCGGAGATGATGTCGCCCTACGCCTTCCACCAGTGGTGGCTCAACGTCGACGACTCCCAGGTCGGCGAGCTGCTCCGGATCTTCACCTTCCTGCGCCGCGACGAGATCGAGACGCTGGAGGCCGAGACGGCCGAGAAGCCCTGGCTGCGGCTGGGCCAGAAGCGCCTGGCCGACGAGGTGACGACGTTCGTCCACGGTGCGGAGGAGACCGAGCACGCCAAGGCCGCGGCGTCCGCTCTCTTCGGCGGGGGTGACCTCCACGGCCTGAGCCCGACCACGCTCGCCGCCGCCCTCCGCGAGGCAGGCTCGACCTCCGTGGGCTCGCTGCTTCCGGTCGTCGACCTGCTGGTGGAGACCGGTCTGGCCAAGAGCAAGGGCGAGGCGCGGCGCACGATCAGCGAGGGTGGCGCCTACCTCAACAACGTCCGGGTCGACGACCCCGATGCCGAGCCGGCGCCCTCGGACCTGATCGGTGGGGCGTGGCTCGTGCTCCGGAGGGGCAAGAAGCACTTCGCGGGCGTCGAGGTCGGCTGACGTGGAGCCCGACCAGCGTCCTGTGCCGCCGCGCTGGCTGGACGGTGTCGAGGACGCCGCCCTGCGAGCGATGCCGCCGCCGGTGTCGGTCTACGTGCGCAGCGGCTCCTACGGCGAGGAGTCGGTGCGAGAGGCCGAGCAGGCCTGGCGGTCGGTCCGCTTCCGCACCCGGGTGCTCCGGGGCGGGGGAGTGCCCGACCTGACCACGACGCTGCTCGGCACCCAGGTGTCCTCGCCGCTGGCCGTGGCTCCGACCGCGATGCAGCGAGCCGTGCACCCAGGCGGCGAGGCGGCGATGGCGGCCGGCGTCGCGGCCGCCGGCACGCTGCAGGTCGTCTCGTCCAACGCCGGCACGCTGTTCGCCGACCTCGGGTCGGGGCCGTGGTGGCTCCAGGCCTACCTGCCGACCGATCGCGAGGCGATGGCGCCGGTGCTCGAGGCCGCCGTGGAAGCTGGCGCCTCCGCCGTTGTGCTCACCTCGGACACGCCGTTCCCCGGCCCGAAGTACGCCGCAGACGCCCAGGACTGGACCGGCGTCGACCTCGACTGGTGGCGGCTGAACTTCGCCGACCCCAAGCCCGACCGCTGGGCACGCGACCTCACCCCGGCCGACGTGACCTGGCTGCGCCAGCGGGCCGGCGTGCCCGTCGTGGTCAAGGGCGTGCTCCGCGGAGACGACGCCCTGCGCTGCCTGCACGCCGGGGCGGACGCCGTCTACGTGTCCAACCACGGCGGCCGCCAGCTCGACCGGGCGGTGCCGACCGCCCACGCCCTCCGTGAGGTCGTCGCGGCCGTGGGAGACCGCGCCGACGTCTACGTCGACGGCGGGATCCGGAGCGGCCTGGACGCGCTGGCCGCCCTCGCCCTCGGCGCCCGTGGCGTGTTCGTGGGGCGTCCCGCGCTCTACGGCCTGGCCGTCGACGGGGCACGCGGGGTCACCCGGGTGCTGCGCGACCTCGAGACCGAGCTGCGCGAGGCGCTGGAGCTGGCCGGGTGCGCGACGCTGGACGAAGCCTGCGACCTGCTGGTCGCACCACCCCCACCAGGCCTCTGACCTGCGACGATGCTCAACCGGTGAGGCCAGGGGCACCCCGATTTGCATAGGGTTTGAACCGACCCGTAGTGTTCCTCCTTGTCGTCAGGGAGCGGCGGGGAGCAAGGTCTGAAGACCGGGCTCCCGGCACCGGCGGCCACCAGCTCTCAACCTCCACCCTTCACGGGTCGAGTTGTTGCGCGTCTGATTTTTGAGAACTCAACAGTGTGTTTGTCGATGAATTGGTTTGTATGAAACTCCGTTCATCTGGTTCTGGCTTCTCTTTTTTGGGGGGTTGGGGTTGGGTGGTTGGGTTTTTTTGAGTTGACGAATGATAGTTCTGGCGATTGTTTGCTAGTTGTGTCGTTTTTTGGCTTGGATTGGTTTTTTGTTGGAAATGT
>JAHEXO010000018.1:0-1269 GCA_023252065.1 Nocardioides sp.
GCAGCACCGGCCTCGACGGGGACCCGGTCGAGCTCTCCGTCGCGGTGGCCGAGCCACCGGTGCTCGGTGACGCCTGCCTGGGCGAGGCTCTCCGAGAGCTCGCGTTCGCGGAGCGCGGCGAGGCGCTCCGGCGGCCAGGCATCCGGGTCGCCGGTGCCGTGCTCGCCGCGCGTGGCAGTGACCACGACCACCCGGCTGCCGTCGTCGCGGACCTGGGCCATGAGCCCGCTGGAGCAGTAGGCCTCGTCGTCGGGGTGGGCCCAGATCCCGAGCAGGGTGGTCATCGTCGCGCTCCTGCGCCGTCGAGGGTTACCACGAACTCGGCGCTCTCCAGGTCGATGGCGACGCGGCGGATGTCTCCCGGGGTGCGGTGGAGCAGCCTGACGGCGGCCTCGTTGTCCTGGCTCATGACCAGGGTGAAGTGACGGATCCCGACCTCCAGGGCGCGCTCGGTGAGCGCGGTCGCCAGCAGGGTGCCGAGGCCGCGGTCCTGCCACTCGTCGACGACGGCGACGGCGACGTCGGCGGTGTCGGCGTGCAACGGGTCGCGCACGAACCTCGCGACTCCGATCGGCCGGCCGTCGCAGGCGGTGAGCGCGAGGATCGCCACGTGGTCGTGGTGGTCGACCGCGGTCAGCTGCCGGAGGTCTGCGGAGGTCAGCCGCGGCTTGGGGGTCAGGAAACGGAGCTCGCGGGACCGGGCACCGAGGCCCGCGAAGATCTCCAGCACGCTGGCGTGGTCGTCGCGCTGGAGGGCGCGCAGCTCCACGGCCGCGCGGTCGGGCGGGCTCGGCTGCCACGGTCGGGACAGGGACGTCACGCTCATGTCGTCGCCTCCTTCCCACGTTTCCGCGACCTACGACGACCCGCCCGCTCAGGGGCGTCCGCCCGGGATCGCGCCCGGTCGACGGTCTCGCGACGTGCTTCGACCGACAGGGCGTACAGCAGGGATGCGACCGTGTTCATGCTGATCTCTTCTCGAGGGTGGTGGGTGGGGTGATCGACACGGAGGCAGGCGTGGACCGGTGCGGGATCAGGACCGCGGCCGCCCCTGCGGCGAAGCAGAAGAGCGCGGCGACGATCCACACGGCGTGGAAGTGCGTCAGGTCCGGCACCGCGTCCGGACCGAGGACGCCGACCGCGGCAGCGACGCCGACTGCGGCCCCGAGCTGGCGGGCGCACTGGTTGATGGCCGAGGCGGCGGCCAGGTCGGCGGCGGCGAGGCCGAGGACGACGGCGCCGGCCAGCACCGGGTAGCACAGCCCGATG
>JAHEXO010000018.1:1279-11913 GCA_023252065.1 Nocardioides sp.
AACCAACGTGCCTCGAAGTGGTCTCCGCAGAGCGTGGCCGCACAGACGACGAGCGCCAGGGCCATCAGGCCGGCCCCGAGCACGAGCAGGGCGCGGTGGCCGAACCGGTCGGCGGCCCTGCCGACCTGTGTGGTGAGGGCGACGACCACCAGGCCGGTCGGGAGCACGGCCGCGCCCGCCTGCACCAGGTCGAGCCGCCACTGGTCGACGGCGAACAGCATGAAGGTGAGGAGGAAGGCGAAGAATCCCGCCGCGTAGCCGGCGGTGACGACGGCGGCCGCGACCACACGGCGGTTGCGGAGCAGGGCGAGCTGGAGCATCGGCTCTCTGACCCGCCGTGACCTGCACACGAAGGTGACCGTGAGGAGGGCGGCCGCGACCAGGCAGCCGATCGTGCGGGGGGACCCGGCGCCCCACGTGGTGGTCTCGGACAGTGCCAGCGCCAGGCCGGCAGCGGCGAGGGCGAAGATCGCGGCGCCGATCGGGTCGGGCAGCCGGCGGCCGGGGTGACGGGGGGTCTCCGCCAGCACGCAGGGCGTCGCCAGGCACAGCGCGGCGATCACGGGCAGGTTGACGAGGAAGGCCCAGCGCCAGTCGCCGGCGGCGGTCAGCACGCCACCGACGAACGGCCCGAGGCACACGCCGAGGGCCGCCGCGCCGGTCCAGCGGGCGGCGTACGTCGCGTGGTGGCGGGCGTCGCAGGCCGCCAGGAGCAGTCCCAACGACGCGGGTGAGGCGGCCGCGGCACCGAGACCCTGGACGACGCGGCCAGCCAGCAACACGCCCAGGTCGGGGGCCACGCCGCACACCAGGGAGCCGGCCGCGAACAGCGCCAGCCCGCCGAGGTAGGTGCGACGGCGACCCGCGCGGTCGGCGATCCGTCCGGCGGGGACGAGTGCTGCGGCGAAGACGATGGCGTAGCCGGTGATCACCCACGACAGGGCCGCACGGCCCTCGCCGGCGAAGTCGCGCCCGATCGCCGGCATCAGGCTGTTGGCGACCGAGACGTCGAGCGACACCAGGAGCCCCCCGATCGCGGTGACGGCGAACACGGCCGCGCTCGGGGTCATCGTGCGAGCGCCGGACGCAGGAGCCCACCGGCCGGTGTCGACGGTCCTCATGCCCGGCTCATCAAGGTGCGCAGGCGGGTCGCGACCGCGGCGCGGTCGCGTTTCCCGGTACGACGCGTGGTCGCGGAAGCGGGGACGTCGTCGTCGAGGCGGGGAAGGCGAGCCCGCGCCGCGACCTGCTCCTGACGCTGGGTCGCGACGCCCATCAGGATGGAGTAGGTCATCACGGGTGGTTCCTCTCGAAGGTGCTCGGGCAGGTGCGCCCGGTGAGAGAAACGGTGCCGTCGAGCAGGGTCCCGCCACATCGGTGCCGACCACCTAACCCGCGGTTCCGTGGTGCCCACCGTGGTGAGCACGGATGCGTAGTCGGTGGGCTCCGTCGACCGTGGTGGTGGCCGCCCGACCGGGCGGTTCACGCCGTACGACCAGGACGTCCAGTCCGGAGGAGAGACCCATGACCACCACCGACACGCCCCGCCTCGACGAGGCGGCGCTCGAGCAGTTCGTCCACCAGGCGGTGGGCGACCTCGCCGCCGCGATCTCGGGCCTGATGCTGCACCTCGGCGACCGCCTGGGGCTCTACCGCGCCATGGCCGGGGCCGGACCGCTCACGCCGTCCGCCCTCGCCGAGCGGACCGGCACCCACGAGCGCTACGTCCGGGAGTGGCTGAGCAACCAGGCCGCCGGCGGCTACGTCGCCTACGACGCCGCGGGCGGCACCTTCGAGCTCGACGCCGGGCACGCGTTCGTCCTGGCCGACGAGCAGAGCCCTGTCTTCCTCGGTGGCGCCTTCGAGACCGTGGCCTCCTGCTACACCGACCACGAGGCCTTCGCCGACGCGTTCGTCACCGGCGACGGCGTGGCGTGGGGCGACCACGACGACCGGCTCTACACCGGCTGCCTGCGGCTGTTCCGCACCGGCTACGAGGCCTATCTCGTCGACGCGTGGCTGCCCGCGCTCGACGGGGTGGTCGAGAAGCTGCGCGACGGCGCCAGCGTCGCCGACGTCGGCTGCGGGTACGGCGCCTCGACGGTGATCATGGCCCGCGCGTTCGAGCACTCGACGTTCGTCGGCATCGACAGCCACGGGCACTCGATCGACCAGGCCCGCGCCGCGGCGCTCGAAGCGGGCGTCGCGCGGCGTACCCGGTTCGAGACCTCGCCCGCCACCGGGCTCCCGGGGACGGGCTACGACCTGGTGACCATGTTCGACTGCCTGCACGACATGGGCGACCCGGTCGGCGTCGCCCGGCGCGTGCGGGAGTCCCTCGCGGCGGACGGCACGCTGCTCCTCGTGGAGCCGGCTGCCGGCCCGCGGCTGGAGGACAACCTCAACCCGGTCGGGCGGATGTACTACGGGCTCTCGACGGTGATCTGCACGCCGTCGTCGCTGGCCCAGGAGGTCGGGCTCGGGCTCGGGGCGCAGGCGGGCCCGGAGCGGCTGGAGCAGCTGCTGCGGGAGGCCGGCTTCTCCCACGTGCGGGTCGCCACCAGCACGCCGTTCAACCTGATCGTGGAGGCCAAGCCATAGGGGCGGCCCCCATGCGGTCCAGCTCGGCGCGGCCCTCGACCTCCTCCGGGCCGCCGAGCATGACCAGGGTGCGCGCCCACTGGTAGCCCGCGCCCAGCGCACGGAGGGCGGAGGCCGCGGCGACGAGGTCGTCGCGGCCCTCTGCTGTCCCGCCCTCGCTCCACCGGGCCAGTCCGGCGGACCGCTGGAGCAGTGCCTCGACGATCCGGTTCCCGCCGGTGACGAGCCTCGCTCTGCGCACCCGGTCCTCGGCGTCGGGCAGCCGGCCCAGCACCCCGGCCTCCGCCCAGGCGGAGGCGTACCAGGCCTGCCACGTCCCGGTGTAGTGATGGCTGAACGTCTCGGGTGACTCGGCCAGCACGTCGAGGGCCTGCCCGACCTGCCCGCGGTGCAGGAACAGCAGCGCGTCGAAGAACTGACCGAATCGCACCATTCGCAGCGGCCGGTTGGGCGTCTCGAGCGTCTCCACGATCCTCATCCACTCCGCCCGCGCCTGATCGTCACCCCGGAGCCCGTGGATCGTGGCCACGGCGTAGGGCGTCGGACGGAGGTTTCCTGCGATCGGCCGCCCGGCGCGCTCCCAGCCGGTGCGGAACAGCTCGGCGAACCCGAGCGTCTTCTGCCACTCGCCCGAGAACAGGCCGACCACGATCAGCCGGGACGTCGCCAGGTGGTCCTCCTCGCGGTAGAACGGCAGCTCGCACAGGCCCTCGCCGAACTGACGGGCCTTGTCGAGCTCTCCCGCGGCGACGGCGCACTGCGACGCCATCTGGTAGGCGTCGAAGAACTCCAGCGCCGAGGCCGCGGTGACCGGCACGGACGCGAGGAGCTCGGTGCGGTGCGCGGCGCCGTGCATGGCCTCGGTGACCCGCCCCTGGGCGAGCTGGATCGAGGTGCGGACGTCGAGGGCCGCGCTCTCCCCGAGCGGGTCACCCGCCCGGAGGGCGAGGTCGAGCGCCCGGTCGACGAGCGAGCCCACGTCGTCCCCCCGCTCGTCCCTGGCGAAGGCTTCGGCGGTCAGGATCCGCCCCTCCGCGGCCGGGTCGCCGGCGGCGAGGGGACGGGCCCGGGACAGGAGCCGCTCGACCTCGGAGCCGGGTGGGAGGACGGCCAGGATGCCCGGCCCGCGTCCGATCAGCTCGGCCGCCCGAGCCAGGTCCATCGCGGCACCGGCCCGGTCTCCCGCGGGCTCGGCGACGTCGGCCGCTTGCTCCCAGAGGCGCAGCGCCTCGTTGCCGAACTGGCGCGCCTCCGCCGCGCCCGCGGCCTGACGCAGGGCTGCGCTCCGTGCGGGGTCGTCGGGGGCGAGCTCGGCGGCCAGCTCGAACCGGCGCTGGGACTCACCAGGACGGCCGCGCGCGAAGCTGGACTCCGCCATCAGCAGGGACAGGCTGTAGGCCCGGTCCCGCTCCGCCGCGACGTACCTCGCCCAGGGCAGGGACCAGCGCACCTCGACCGAGATCTCGTCGAAGCGCGCCCGCCAGTGGTCGGCTTCGTGGCCCCGGAGCACCGGAGGACCGAGCTGCTCGGCCGCCGACAGGCACCAGGCGAGGTGCCGGGAGTGGGCCTCGTCCGCCTCACCCGCGTCCTCCATCAAGGTGGCGCCGTACTGGCGGATCGTCTCGAGGGCGCGGTAGCGGGTGCCCAGCGGAGTCGCGGTGGTGACCAGCAGGCTCTGCTCGGACAGCCGGGCCAGCAGGGTGGGCACCTGCTCCGGGTCGACGGGGGGCCAGCCGGCGACCAGCTCGGTCGCCGCCGCTGCCGAGAACGGCCCGACGAAGACCGAGATCCGCCGCAGCAGGGCGCGCTCCGGCTCACCGAGGAGCGCGTAGCTCCAGTCGAGGGCCGAGCGCAAGGAGCGGTGCCGGTCGTCGACCCGTGACCCGCCGGTCAGCAGCTGCAGCCGGTCGGCGAGCCCGGCCTCGAGCCCGTCGAGCCCCAGCGAGGGCAGCCGGGCCGCGGCGAGCTCGATGGCCAGCGCCATGCCGTCCAGCCCGCGGCACAGGGCGGCGACCCGGGTCAGGTCGTGGGGGACGATTCCCGGCCCTCCGGCTGCGGCCCGGTTCAGGAACAGGGCCACAGCGTCGGCAGGCTCCCCGTCGGGGGCGGCCAGCGACAGGCCGGGCACGGGATAGGCCCACTCGAAGGGCAGGAGCAGGCGCGACCTGCTGGTGGCCAGGACGCCGAGACGCGGGCAGGCGGTGAGCAGCCGCTCGAGCAGGACGCCGACCGCGTCCAGGACGTGCTCGCAGTTGTCGAGCACCAGCAGCGTGTGGCGCGGCGCCAGCCAGCCGGTCAGCACCTCCTCCACGGTGCGCTGCTGGCTCTCCCCGAGACCCAGCGCGGCAGCCATCGCCAGGGGGACCGAGGCCGGGTCGGTGACGGTCACCAGGTCGACGAAGCACACGCCGTCGTCGTACTGCTCGGCCACCTCGTGGGCCACCCGGATCGCGAGCCGCGTCTTGCCCACCCCGCCGGGCCCGATGGCGGTGACCAGCCGGTGCTCGTCCAGAGCCCGGGTGAGCGCGGCGGTCTCCTCGTGGCGCCCGACGAACGACGTCAACGGGGTGGGCAGGGGCGCTGCCGCATGGAGCGCGGGCCACGCGCGCGCCTCTTCGGAGAGCACGTCGGCGGCCGCCTGGGCGAGCTCTCGCCGGTCGGCCACCTGGAGCTTGCGCAGCAGGGAGGACACGTGGCTCTCGACGGTCCGCACCGAGATGAACAACCTCCCGGCGATCTCGGCGTTGGTGAGGTGCTCCGAGACCGCCGCGAGCACCTCGGCCTCGCGGGCGGACACTTCCACCTCGCCGGAGGCTCGAGCCGTGACCACACCGGAGATTGTGCCCTGCTGCAGCGCGCACGCCCAGCGAGATCAGGCTCGGGTGGTCGCCCGCTCGATGAGCCAGCAGACGATGCAGGCGACCACGATCGGCACCAGGAACAGCAGTCCGTGCACCCACCAGCCGTCGTGCCGGACCTGCCACGTCTCGAACGGCGTCCAGTGCATGTCGGCCTGGCGGTGCAGCCCGGCCAGCAGCGGCGCGACCGGCACGCCCCACCACAACGCGACGCCACGTCGGCGCCCGAGCCCCCACGCGACGGTGGCCAGGGTGGGGATCGTCAGGGTGACCACCCAGGCGTAGGCGATCAGCGTCGACTGGCTCGTGCGGTCCTGTCCGATCAGCCAGTGCTGCAGCACCTCCTGCAGTCCCCAGTCGACCAGCCCGGCGGCCAGTGCGCCGAGCGCGCCGGCCAGGCGGTGGCGCCCGTCGATGCCCCAGATCGCGAGGACGAGCGCCAGCAGGGCGGCCGGGACCATGGCCGAGACGAAGACGTAGGCGTCGAACGGCGCGTTGCCCCACCACCGCACCACGGTCGAGATCCCGTGCTGCGACCACCAGTGGTCGAAGAACAAGAACACCGTCACCACGGCGGCAGCGACCAGTGCCGACACGAGGAGCGGCTCGCCGTCGCGGGCCGGCGGCTCCGGCGGGACGGCGAGGTCGGACGGCATGGCGGACATCCTGCTGCACGCAGGAGCCGAAGTGCGATAAGCAAGAGACATGGCAGGAGTCGTGGTCGTCGGGGAGTCGCTGATCGACATCGTGCGGCGGGCCGACGGCGCGACCGTCGAGCACGCCGGCGGCAGTGCGGCCAACGTCGCGGTCGCGCTGGCCAGGCTCGGCCGGCCCGTGGACTTCGTGACGGCGTACGCCGACGACGCGCGCGGTGCCGTGCTGGCCCGGCACCTCAACCAGTCGGCGGTGGGGGTGGCGGGTGACCCGTTCGCGCTCGAGCGGACCGCCACGGCGCTGGCCACGATCGCCGCAGACGGGAGCGCCTCCTACACCTTCGACATCGAGTGGCGGCTCAACCCCGTGCCGGTGCTGGCACCGCTGGTGGTGCACACGTGCTCGATCGGCGCGGTGCTGAGCCCCGGCGCCGAGGACGTGCGTCGGCTGGTCGAGGCGCTGCGGTCGACGGCGACCATCAGCTACGACGTCAACGCACGGCCCGCCGTCACCGGCGCCGGCCCGGAGGTGGTGCGCGCGGTCGAGGAGGTGGCCGCGCTCGCCGACCTGGTGAAGGCCTCCGACGAGGACCTCGAGGTGCTCTATCCCGACGTCCCCCTGGAGCGGGCGGTCGACCGGCTGCTCGGCCTCGGCCCGTCGGCCGTGGTGGTGACCCGGGGCCGGCAGGGCGCCTCGTGGTACGCCGCCGACGGCCGCGTCGACGTCCACGGCGTCGAGGTCGCGGTGGCTGACACCATCGGCGCCGGCGACACCTTCGGAGCGGCGACCATCGACGCCCTGTGGGAGCTCGACCTGCTCGGCGGTCGGCTCGGCGACCTCACCAGGGGGCAGGTCGAGGGCGTGCTGCGCCATGCTGCCCGCGCGGCGGCGGTGACCGTGTCGCGCCCCGGCGCCGACCCGCCGTACCGCCACGAGCTGCTCTGACGACCTCGCTGCCTCACAGGACAGCGCGGAGGTCGAGCCGGGCGAGGCGTTCGGGATCGGTCAGGATGTTGATCTCGACGATGCGGTCGTCCCGGAACTCGGGGCTGAAGATCGACACCGGCCGGCCGTCGTGCACGGACAGCAGGCCGACGGAGCCGTTGACCAGGACCGGTAGCTGCACGATGCCGGTCCGACGGAAGGCCGCCGCCTGCGACGCGACCTCGGTGGCGCCGACCAGCACCGTCGACGGGCCGGTCGAGCCGCCGTCGGCACGGAGCGTGACCTCCGGGTCGAGCAACGCCAGCAGCGTCTCGAAGTCACCGTGTCGGGCCGCGGCGGTGAAGGCGTCGAGGACGCGACGCTGGGTGGCGTGGTCGACGACCGCGGGGCGGGCTGCTCGTACGCGCCGGCGCGCCCGGCTCGCCAGCTGGGTCGCCGTGGCCGGCGTGCTGCCGACGATCTCGCCGATCTGGTCGAACGGAACTGCGAAGAGGTCGTGCAGCACGAAGGCCATCCGCTCGCGCGGGTTCAGGGCGTCCAGGACGACGAGCAGTGCCAGGGTCACGTCGTCGGCCTGCTCCGCGGCGGCTGCGGGGTCGGTGTCGAGGTCGGGCTCGAGCGCCGTCACGACCGGGTCCGGGACGTGGGCGTCGAGCGACACCTCGCCGCGCGACCTCCGTGACCGGAGGAGGTCGAGGCAGATCCGGCTCACCACGGTGGTCAGCCAGCCGCGCAGGTTGAGCACGTCACGGGTCTCTGAGCGCGCCAGCCGCAGCCAGGTCTCCTGGACCACGTCCTCGGCCTCGGCCACCGAGCCGAGCATGCGGTAGGCCACGCCGCGCAGGTGGTCGCGGTGCTCCTCGAACTGCTCGGCCAGCTTCTCCTGGGTGTCCACTGTCAGGTTCCTCCTCCTGGGTCCGTCAACCAGATGACGGATCGAACGAGATCGACATGACAGGAGACAGACCATGCAAGCACGGATGACCCACCCCGTCTTCGTCGTACCTGCGGCGTTGCAGGCGCTACGGGACTACCACCAGGCCGGAGCGGGACTCGGGGTCCCCGCCGAGACGCTCGAGATGATCCATCTGCGGGCCAGCCAGATCAACGGGTGCAGCGTCTGCGTCGGGCTGCACTCGACGAACCTCAAGAAGGAAGGCATGAGTGACGAGCGGCTGTTCGCGGTCGCCGCCTGGCGTGACGCGCCGTACTTCTCCGAGGCGGAGCGGGCTGCTCTGGAGCTCACCGAGACGGTCACCCGGGTGGCCGACCAGGGCGACCCGGTGCCCGACGAGGTCTGGGCGCAGGCGGCCCGCCACTACGACGAGGAGGGGCTCTCGGCCCTGCTGATCGCGATCACCTCGATCAACGTGTGGAACCGGCTCAACGCCGCGACCCGTCAGGTGGCGGGTGCCTGGCAGTCGTGAGACCACCCTTCGCTCGAGGTGTGCCATCGTGAGGACCCGGCCTCCGGGCCTCGAGCAAAGGGGGAGCGGTGGCCGATCGGCAACGGGTGCTGGTGGTGGGGCTGGGCACGATCGCGCGGACGCACCTGTCGGTGCTGGCGCAACGCTCCGACGTGACCGTCGTGGCCGGCGTGGACCCGGTCGTCGACGGGCTCACCTTCCCGGTCTTCCGGTCGCTGACCGACGCGCTGGCCGCCGATCCGGCTCCCGACCTGGTCGTGGTCGCTACGCCGACCGACACCCACGTCGGCCTGGTGCGCGAGATCATCGACCGCACCGGCGCCCTCGTGCTCTCCGAGAAGCCGCTCGCCACCACCCTGCGCGACCTGGCCGGTCTCGCCGACGTCGCCGACCGTGTACGGGTGGCCCATCACTTCGCGTTCTCGCCGGAGGTCGAGTGGGCCTGGCGCCATGCCGCTGCCGTGGACTGGGGCCGGCCGACCCGGGTGCTGAGCGTGTTCCACGACGCCTACGCCCACCTCCCGGCCTCCCGGCTCGCGAGCCTGGTGTCGAGCTGGGTCGACACCGCCCCCAACCAGCTCAGCGTGCTCGCCCCCTTCATCGGGCCGTGCGAGCTCGTCAGCCACTCCGACGAGCGACGTCGTGCCGTCACCGTGCTGGCCCACGACGGCGGTCGGACCGTCCTCACCTCCAACTGGCTCGCCGCCGACTCCTCCAAGCAGACGTCGCTGTCCTACGAGGGCGACCGCGAGGTGCGGCTCGACCACTCCTCGCTGACCGTCACGGTGCTCGAGGGCGGGCTCGTCACCGAGCAGGTCGGCTACACCGGCACGGCCGGTCGCAAGGAGGCTCACTACCGAGGGCTCTATGACGTCCTGCTCGCCGACCCCTCGGACCCGCGCCTCGGCGTCCCGTTCGCGACCGACATCGCCCGCCTGCTCGAGGCCGCCGCGTCGTCCGCTCCGGCCGGGCAGCGGTGGTCCGAGATCGGCTAGACCGAAGGCCCGACCACGGCGCCGGCCATGGCGGCGTCGACGCTGTCGGTCGGGACGATGTCCTTGCCGAGCGGGAAGAGCGAGACCGGGATCAGCTTGAAGTTCGCCAGCCCCAGCGGGATCCCGATGATCGTCAGGCACAGCAGGGCGCCGGTGACGGCGTGCCCGATCGCGAGCCAGACCCCCGAGAAGACGAACCAGATGACGTTGCCGATGCCCGAGCCCACCCCGGCGCCGGGCTTCCTGATGATCGTTCGGCCGAACGGCCAGAGTGCGAAGACCCCGATCCGGAACGACGCGATGCCGAACGGGATCCCGATTATCGTCAGGCACCAGAGGGCACCCACCACCAGGTAGCCCAGGAACATCCAGAACCCCGCCAGGACCAGCCACAGCAGGTTCAGCACGAGTCGCACGTCAGCCCCGGCGCAGTCGGTGCACGGCGATGCCGGCCAGGGTCACGGCGACGCCTGCGGCGACGATCCCGGCCGGGACCCGCCCGTCGGTACGCCGGCCACTCAGGGCGTGGTTCGCCTGGCTGGACAGGACCGACCCGGTGCTCTGGTGGGACAGCGCCGACCCTGCGCTCTGGAACGAGAGCAGCGACGCAGCCGACATGGCCGACCCGATCGACGCCGCCGACGCGAACGAGCCGACGCTGGCGACCGACGCGAACGACGCCGCGCTCCCGATCGAGAGGATGGAGTCCTGCGAGCAGATCGAGAGCACCGAGTTCTCCGACCAGAGGGACCACATGCGCGGCAGCGTAGCCCTGTGCCTCACTGCGGCTCGCTGAAGGCCCCACCGCCGGCGAACACCTGGTGCGCGAAGCGCTCGCCG
Organism: Nocardioides sp.; assembly: GCA_023252065.1. The sequence goes on from JAHEXO010000018.1 coordinate 11,600, forward strand.
ATCAGCCTCTGGGCGGCCGCGCCGGGGTGCAGGTCGTCGGGGAGGGGGAACGCCGCGGCCTCGGCGGCGCCGTACAGGTCGCGGCCGTCGAGGTAGGCCAGGTGGGGGTCGTCGGCGCGACGGTCCGTGACGACCTGCGCCAGCTCGTCGCGGATGACGGTGAGGGTCAGCTTCCCCGCGGCCACCTCGCCCGTGTCACCCGCGGCGCGGAACCGGAGCCGGCCCTCTGCCAACGCACTCAGGTCCATGTCGGTGGGCCCCGGCACCTGCTCGTGGATGGGGCAGAGGATCGGCGAGACGAGCAGCAGCGGAGT
>JAHEXO010000360.1 GCA_023252065.1 Nocardioides sp.
GGGGCCTGGCTCGTCGAGCGGACCCGGCTGCGCGGCCACCGGTTCTGGGCACTGGCGCTCGCGGCGCCGCTGGCGATCCCGGCCTTCGTCAACAGCTACGGCTGGGTGTCGGCGGTGCCGTCGCTCGCCGGCCTCTGGTCGGGCGTGCTCATCTCGGTGCTGTCGTACTTCCCGCTCGTCTACATCCCCGCCGCGGCGACGCTGAGCCGTCTGGACCCGTCCCTCGAGGAGTCCGCGGCCTCGCTCGGGCTCGGGCCGTGGCAGGTGTTCCGCCGGGTCGTGCTGCCCCAGCTGCGACTGGCAATGACCGGAGGCGCGCTGCTCGTCGGGCTGCACCTGCTCGCGGAGTACGGCGCCTTCGCGATGATCCGCTTCGACACCTTCACGACGGCGATCATGGTGCAGTACCAGTCGACCTTCAACGGAGCCGCCGGCAACATGCTCGCGAGCGTGCTCGTCTTCCTGTGCCTGTTGCTCCTCGTCGCCGAGGTCCGCAGCCGCGGCACCGCGCGCTACGCCCGCGTGGGCTCGGGCGGCCAGGCAGCCCCGGGACGTATGCGGCTGCGCCGGCTCCACGTGCCGGCGCAGCTCTCGCTCCTGCTTCTCGTCGTGCTGGCCGTCGGGGTGCCGATGTGGTTCGTCGTGCGCTGGGTCGTGCTCGGCGGGGCAGCGATCTGGGCTCCGGACGAGCTCGTGCCGGCCCTGCTCCAGACGCTGCTCTACGGGGTGGTCGGCGCGGTGGCGACGACGGTCGTCGCCTTCCCGATGGCCTTCCTCGCCGTGCGCCGACCGAGCTGGTTCAGCCGGTCGCTCGAGCTGTCCAACTACGTCACGAGCTCGATGCCCGGCATCGTCGTGGGGCTCGCCTTCGTCACGGTGAGCATCAGGCTGCTGCCCGGGGTCTACCAGACGTCGTTCGTGCTCGTGGCGGCCTACGTCCTGCTCTTCCTGCCGCGCGCGCTCGTCAGCCTGCGCGCGGGCCTCGCGCAGGCGCCACGGGAGCTCGAGGAGGCCGCCCAGGCGCTCGGGGCCCGTCCCCTCGAGGCCTTCACCCGCGTGACGCTGCGCCTCGCGGCGCCCGCAGCGGCCGGGGGAGCGGCCCTCGTGTTCCTCGCCATCGTCAACGAGCTGACGGCGACCCTGCTGCTCTCGCCCAACGGCACACGCACCCTCGCCACCGAGTTCTGGGCCAAGAGCAGCGAGATCGACTATGCCGGTGCCGCCCCCTACGCGCTCCTCATGGTCGTGCTGTCGGCACCGATGACCTACCTGCTCTTCCAGCAGTCGAAGAAAGCAGCCGGACAATGACATCCATGACACCGTCATCCTCGACCCCGCCGGTCGGCTACCACGACGCGGCGGCCCGCGGCCGCCTCGAGGTCAGCGACCTCGTCAAGGACTTCGGCTCCCAGCAGGTGCTCCGCGGGGTCACGCTGTCGGTCGACCCCGGCAGCACGACGGCCATCGTGGGCCCGTCTGGCTCGGGCAAGACGACCCTGTTGCGTCTCATCGCCGGCTTCGAGCGGGCCGAGCGGGGTTCGGTGACCCTGAGCGGCCGCGCGCTCGCCGGTGCCGACGCCTGGGTGCCTGCGCACCACCGCGACGTCGGCTACGTCGCCCAGGACTACGCGCTCTTTCCGCACCTCACCGTGGGCGAGAACATCGCCTTCGGCATCGACACCTCCCGGCTGCCCAAGGGCCGCAAGGCCATGCAGGCCAGGGTCGCCCAGCTGCTCGAGATGGTCTCGCTCGCCCCTGCCCTGGCGGTCCGGCGCCCGCACGAGATCTCCGGCGGCCAGCAGCAGCGCGTGGCGCTCGCCCGGGCCCTCGCCCGCGAGCCCGAGCTCATGCTCCTCGACGAGTCCTTCTCGGCGCTCGACGCGGGGCTGCGGGTCGCGACCCGGCGCACCGTGGCCAAGGTGCTCCACGACGCCGGCATCACGACCGTGCTCGTCACCCACGACCAGGCCGAGGCGCTGAGCTTCGCCGACCAGGTGGCCGTCATGCGCGACGGGCTGCTGGCTCAGGTCGACAGCCCGCTCGAGGTCTACACCCGGCCCGTCGACCGCGCGACGGCCGAGTTCCTCGGCGACGCCGTCATGCTCGAGGCCTGGGTCGACGGTGACATGGCGACGTGCTCTCTCGGCGCCGTCCGGCTGGCCCCGACGGTGCGTCGCGGCCGCGTCCAGCTCATGCTCCGTCCCGAGCAGATCCGCGTCGACGAGCACGGCCCGATCCGCGGCGTCGTCGTCGACACCGACTACTTCGGCCCCGAGAGCACCGTCCGGCTCGAGCTGACCTCGGGACGCGAACCCGGCTGCGAGACATCGGCGCTCGCTCGCGGGGGAGAGATCATCAGCATCCGTCACTCCAACGCCTTCATCGCCGCGAAGGGCACCGAGCTGCGGCTGCGCATCGAGGGCGAGGCCATCGCCTTCCCTCCGAACGACTGACTCGTCAGGGCATCGGCACCGCGACGTCCGTGCCGCCCTGCGGCGTCACGCGCGTGCGCATCCGGACGATGCTCGGCATCGGCACGAAACCGCCGGCCAGGAGCGCCTCGCCCTGGCGGAAGCGTGCCGCCTGCGCGAGCAGGCCGCGGGGCACGAAGCTGAACGCGGACGCGAGCTGGTCGAGGTCGTCGCTGGAGTTCATCCGCATCAGGGTCAGTTTGTCGCACTGGCTCACGATGCCCGGGTGCACCTTCGAGGGTCGCTGCGTCGACAACAACAGCCAGAGGCCGTACTTGCGCCCCTCCGCGGCGATCTGGATGAGGCGGTCACGCACGGCGACCCCGAGCGGGGTCTCCGGTTCGGGTGGGCACAGGTTGTGCGCCTCGTCGACGACGATGAGCAGCGGGCGCCGCTCGGCCCGGCGCTCCCAGAGGTCGTCGAGGACCGCCAGCGCGACGGTCAGCTGTTCCTCGTGTCGGTCGTAGCTGCCGAGGTCGAGCACCGTCGCGTCCGGTCGGCGCGCGATGACGTCGGTCACCGGCGCGGCGCCGAACGCCCACGTCGTCGTCCACTCGAGGATGCCGAGGTTCTCGATGCGCTGAGCCAGGGCCTGGGCGTCCAGGTCGTCGAGGGAGCGCAGGTGGGGCACGATCTGCCCCGCGTCGACGGTGACGAAATCGCTGCCGAAGAGGCGCAGGAGCGCGTTGTACTCGGCGCGGTCCACCACCGGGTCGAGGCGCAGGACCGCGGCCTTGGCGCGTGAGCTGAGCTCGGTGAAGCGCACCCGCAACGGTGACTCCGCGTCGTTGGGTCGGAGGATGACCACGTATCGCTGGTGCAACGCTCGCGCCTGCTCCGGGCTCGTCTCGGAGACCTGCTCGTGCAGCCGCACGAAGTCACTGTTGGGGTCGAAGACGACGATGGGCAGCCTCGTGGTCAGCAGGATGCGTTCGAGCAGGACCCCCAGGGCATAGGTCTTGCCGGAGCCGCTCTGACCGCACCAGAAGGTGTGCCGGTTGAGGTGGTTCGGCACGAGCGCGACACCCACCGCGTCCTGGCCGGCGAGCTGGCCGAGGTGCAGGTCGGGGTTCGTGCCGGACAGCAGCCGCTGGACGGCGTCGGGGCGTGTCGGACGGACCGCGACGTCGTGCCACGGCGTGTCCGCCCTCGATCCCGAGGCGCTCGACGCGCCACGGACCGGCACGAGCGTCCCCGTGGCGGAGAAGCCGGTTCCCTTGCGGTCGCCGGAGACCTCCTCGACGAACGCGAGCACGCCGTCCTCGTCCTCGATCTCGAGGTAGTCGCCCGGCAGGGGTCTTTC
>JAHEXO010000361.1 GCA_023252065.1 Nocardioides sp.
CGCCGGCCCAGGCCGCCGATCTCGTGATCCAGGCGATCGTGGAGCGACCCCACGAGATCAACACCCTGCTCGGCAACGCAGGGGCGGTGCTCCACACAGTCGCCCCCAAGCTGGCGTTCCGCGTGCTGAACATGGCCTACCAGGTCTTCCCCGACTCCGCCGCCGCGAAGGGCCAGGGCTCGGCGGGCACCCGCGAGTCCGAGCAGCTGATGATGGCCAAGATGTTCAAGGGCGTGCACTGGTAGCCACCCCGCTGCCAGGCGCCGCTCCGAGCGAAGCCACCCGTCGGCGTCATCTGACCCCCAGCGACTAGTCGCCGCCGACCGATCGGTCGCTCCTCGCCGGTTGTCCCACGGAGGGGCCGAGCACGGTCCTACTGTCGAGTCAGTCATCTGGACGGAGGGGTGTTCAGAGGCCCACGATCGCCGGAGGGCTCGACCGACACGGGGAGGCCGAGCCCTTCCGGAACTCGTGGATCACCGCCCTGGCTCACGGCAGGTCGACGCAGTGCCCGACCGGGTCGATGGCGGGTCGATGGCGTCGAGACCGGCCCAGGGAGCGGGAGAGCCCGCTGTCGTCCCCGGCGCGTGACACAATCGCGCCGCGATGGCTGAACTCCACTTCTTCACCGGCACGATGGACTCGGGCAAGAGCACGCTCGCGTTGCAGACCAACCACAACCACGCGGCCCGCGGACGCGTCGGGCGGATCTTCACCACCCACGACCGGGCCGGCGAAGCGATCCTGTCCAGCCGGTTGGGGCTGACCCACGACGCCCTCGAGGTCGCCGACGACTTCGACTTCTGGCGCTACGTCGTCGACTCCCTCACCGCGGGGGCCCGCATCGACTACCTGATCTGCGACGAGTGCCAGTTCTACACGCCGGCCCAGGTCGACCAGCTCGCCAAGGTCGTCGACGAGCTGCAGATCGACGTCTTCGCGTTCGGCATCCTCAGCGACTTCCGGACCCGCCTCTTCCCGGGTAGTGCTCGGCTGGTCGAGCTAGCCGACCGGATGCACGTCCTCCAGGTCGAGGCGCTGTGCTGGTGCGGCAAGCGGGCCACCCACAACGCCCGCACCGAGGACGGCGTGATGGTCGTCGAGGGTGAGGTGATCGTGGTCGGTGACGTCGAGACGCCCGAGGGCCCGCCGGCCGAGGTGGCCTACGAGGTGCTGTGCCGCCAGCACCACCGCCGCCGGCTCACCGCCGCCCGGGCCCAGGCGGTCGCCCTCTCCCCCGAGCCGCTGCCGTTCGGGTCCTGATGCTGCGTCCCGGTCTCCTCGTCGACGTCGGGTCGATCCCCGACAACGCCGTCCTCGTCGACACCCGCCTCGCCCTGACCGGCCCACCGGGGCGCGAGCGCTACGACGCCGGCCACCTGCCGGGAGCGACGTACATCGACCTCGACGGCGACCTCGCCGGACCGCCCGGCGCCGGCGGCCGACACCCGCTGCCCTCACCGGCCCGCTTCGCGGCAGCCATGTGGAGGTCCGGTGTCTCCCGGACCTCCACGGTCGTGGCCTACGACGACGGGCCGGCCACCGCCGCGGCCCGCCTGTGGTGGCTGCTGCGCGACCACGGCCACGCCGACGTGCTGGTGCTCGACGGCGGGCTCGCCGCCTGGCGCGACTCCGGCCGGCCGCTCTCGACCTCGCCGGTCACCCCCGCACCCGGCGACTTCGCGGGTAGCCCCGGCCTCCTCCCCGTCGTCGAGGCGGACGACGTCCCCCGGCTGGTCGAGAGCGGGCTGCTGCTCGACGTCCGGTCCGCGGAGCGGTTCCGTGGCGAGCAGGAGCCGATCGACCCGGTGGCCGGCCACGTGCCCGGTGCGGTGAGCGCGCCGCTGGCCGAGCTCACCGGGCCCGACCAGCGCTTCCGGCCGCCCGACGTACTCCGGGCCCACTTCGCCGCCCTCGGGGTGCGCGACGGCGTGGCCGTCGGCGCCTACTGCGGCTCGGGCGTCACCGCCTGCCAGACCCTGCTCGCGCTCCGGCTCGCGGGCTTCGACGACGCCGCCCTCTACCCCGGCAGCTGGAGCGGCTGGATCACCGACCCTGACCGGCCGGTCGCCACCGGCGTCTGAGCCGCTCCGGGGGAAGAAACCGCTGGAAAAGCCGTCGCGCCCCGGCGCGAGTACGGCGATCGCGCAGCGGTTTCTCGTCAACCCGTCGTCAGTCGACCAGCAGCGGGATACGCATCTCGACCGGCGTGAGCGACCCGTGCAGGCCGACCAGGCGCAGCTCGTAGGGGAAGTCGGCCGACGCGAACACACCCCAGTCGCCCCGGGCCGCGACGACCACGTCGCCGAGCCGCGGCAGCACCGAGCTCGACACCGTGCCGAACCAGCCACGCGCCACGGCCTCGTCGCGGGTCAGCACCAGCGCCCGGTCGCCCAGGAGCCCGCTCCAGCGTGCTGCGACGTCGTCGACCGCGCCGCCCGCGCAGTAGACGTGGCGGAACCTCGCCTCGCCCCCGAGCAGCACGACCCCGTCGCGGAAGGCCTGGTCGTCGTCGACGTCGACGCGGTGCTGTGGCGAGCAGTCGACCATGCCGTGGTCGGCGACGACGAGCAGCCGGGTGTACGACGGGAGTGCGTCGCGCAGCTGCTCGGCCTCGGCGTCGATGATCGCGAGCTGCTGAAGCCACTGGGCAGAGGCGACGCCGTAGCGGTGGCCGGTCCAGTCGAGGTCGCCGTCGTAGAGGTAGGTGAGGGACGGCCGCGCCTCCGCGGCGGCCACCGTCCCGGCGATCCGCTCCCCGGCGCGGTCGGCTCCGACGTAGTCGCCGCCGCGGTGGGCGGCCACGGTCAGCCCGGAGGCGCGGAACTCCCGCTTGTTCACGGTCGTCACCACCACGCCGGCCGCCTCCAGCGTCTGGAACCGGGTGCGGTGCGGCTGCCACTGCAGCGGGTCGACGTCCTTGTCCCAGAACAGGGCGTTGAGCAGGCGGTCGGAGCCCGGCACCCGCGAGGTGAACCCCACGACCCCGTGGCCACCCGGCGCGAGCCCGGTGCCGAGCGAGGTCAGGCTGGTCGCGGTCGTCGAGGGGACGCCGGCGGTGCCGGTGGCGTCGGGACCCAGCAGCGCCGAGAGGTACGGCGCGGCGTGGGCGTGGGCGGCGAGCAGGTCGGCCCCGAGCCCGTCGACGAGGAACACGACGTAGGACGGCGCCTCGGGCAGTCGCAGCCCGACCGGCTCGTCGGTGGCCTCGGCGCGGCCGAGCGCGACGGCCACCGCGGGGAGCACGTCGGACAGCGACCGCTGGCCGTAGGCAGGGTCGAGGAACCCGGGATCCGGGTCGGGGTGGGTCATCGGGCCGGGCTCAGCCCTGGGTCCGCGCCGAGAGCGACTCGGCGAAGGCCAGCAGCGTCGGCACGGCTTCGGGGCCGTCGGCGGCGGCCGACACCCGGATCGAGAAGTCGTCGGCCGACATCGTGCCGGTGTAGCCGTGGTCGGCGTCGCACTCCGGGTCGCCACAGGTGGCGGGCTCGAGGTCGAGCCGCGAAACCCCGCCCCAGCCGATCGTGAGCACGGCCTCGGCGGCCGGTTTCGGGCCGTCGGTGGGGTTGGTGACCATCCGCGTCACCACGACCGACTTCACCGACGCCAGCGAGATCGCCTCGGTGGAGGTCGAGGTGTAGGGCGCCGGCAGCATGTCGTCGCCCTCGTGCTCGTCGGTGTGGGCCAGGATCAGCCGGCTCGGCGTGAGCACCACGACGGTGAGGTGACGGCGTACCTCGTCGCGGTCGAAGGTCGGCTCGTGGTGG
>JAHEXO010000362.1 GCA_023252065.1 Nocardioides sp.
GGCGTCGGCGAGCGCGGCCTCGTCCGGTGGGGCCGGCCGATCGGCGTACCGCCCCACGGGTGAGGCAGCAGGCGCGTCGGACGGGAGCGCCTGGACCTCGTCGGGGAGCACCAGATGGGCGACGCCGCGGCCGTCCCGGGCGTGCTTCACCGCGAGCGCGGCGAGCTCGGCGTGGTCGCTGCCCGCCTGCACGGTGGTCGAGGTGATGGCGACGTCCTTGAAGACCGCGGAGAGGTCGAGGTCCTGGAACGCGCCGCGACCGAGCACCTTCGAGGGCACCTGGCCGGAGATCGCGACCACCGGCGACTGGTCCAGCTTGGCGTCGTAGAGGCCGGTCAGCAGGTTGGTGGAACCGGGTCCGGCGATCGCGAAGCACGCGGCCGGCCGGCCGGTGAGCTTGCCGTAGGCGCTGGCGGCGAAGGCTGCCGCGCCCTCGTGGCGGATGCCGATGAAGGACAGCTCACCGCGCTCCTCGGCGCGGCGCAGGGCGTCGGCGAAGCCGAGGTTGGAGTGCCCCACCATGCCGAAGACCCGCGTCACCCCATGGGCGACCAGGGTCTCGACCAGGACGTCGGCGACCGTCCGAGCGACCTCGACGCGCTCCGGGAGCCGGACGTAGACGCCGTCGTCGCGCTCCTCGACGTCGTAGCTGGTGACGGTGTCGGCGAACTCGCCCGGCGCCCGCCCGGTGAGCGGGTCGTAGTCGTAGCCGTGCCACGGGCACCTCAGGAGCCCCTTCTCGATCGACCCCTCCCCCAGCGGGCCACCCTGGTGGGGGCAGTGGTTGTCGAGGGCACCGAGGATGCCACCGCATCGCGTGAGCGCGATGCTCCGGCCGGCGACGGTGACGCTGCGTACGCGGGCCTCACCCGGCACGTAGACGGCGCTGACCGGGTGCCACGCACCGGTGGCCCTGCTGACGGTTGCGTCCTCTTGCGACGACACCTCACCCCTCCTCGGGTCGGTGGCACGGATCCGCGAGCGTCCGCACGCGAGCTCTCAGCAGGTCAGTGCCGCCGACCCCGCCGGGCGTTACACGGTTGGTCGAAAGTGGATCGAAAGGTGGATCGAGGGGGCTCGACCCTCACCGGAGCGGGATGTCGTGGTCGGGGCCCCGCTCGTCGTCCGGGCGCGGCCCGAAGTAGCGCCGGTCGGCCTCGGTGATCGTCACGTCGTTGATGGAGGCCTCCCGCCGGCGCATGAGTCCCTCGTCGTCGAACTCCCACAGCTCGTTGCCGTAGCTGCGGAACCACTGACCGGTGGCGTCGTGCCACTCGTACTGGAACCGGACGGCGATCCGGCTGCGGCGGAAACCCCACAGGCTCTTGCGCAGCACGTAGTCGAGCTCGCGCTCCCACTTGGCGGTCAGGAACTCGACGATCTCCGCCCGCCCGGTGAGGAAGGTGTCGCGGTTGCGCCACACGGAGTCGGGCGTGTAAGCGAGGCTGACCCGGTGGGGGTCGCGGGTGTTCCAGGCGTCCTCGGCGGCCTGCACCTTGCGCAGGGCCGCGTCCTCGTTGAAAGGAGGGAAGGGGGGTCGCGCTTCGCTCATGTGGGTCTCCTCGGGGTGGTCGCTGGTAGCAGCATCCAGGGGTGCCCCCTGCGCGGGACACCCCTGGACGCGTTTCCTCGGTCAGCCGGCGGTCAGTCGGCGATCAGGCCGGCCGAGCCGATGGCGGTGCCGGGAGCGGTGCCGGCGCTGGTGAGGCCGCCGTCCTGCCCGATCTGCCAGGTCGCCACGGAGCCGTCGGCGAGGCGGACGGCCAGGGTGCGGTGGTCGGGTGAGACCGCCGCGTCGGTGGCGCCGGCCGACGCCGTCGCGGCCACGGCCTGGCTGAGGGTCAGCGAGCCGTCGGGGTTGACGGTGTAGCTGGAGACCGACGCGCTGGCGGCGTTCACGACGTAGGCGTGGTTGCCGCCGACCACCAGCCAGCAGGCGGCACGCTGGGTGTCGGAGAGCCCACCGGTGAGGGTCGTGAAGGGCTGGACGCGGTAGGACGACGCCGAGCCCGACGCAGCCTCCGAGACCAGCAGGTCACCCCTCCGGTCGAAGTCGAAGCCGTAGGGCGTCGTCCCGGCGGAGGCGTGCGAGGTGGCCGGTCCGGCCAGGCCGTTCGACACGGCGAACGTGTCGATGCTGTTGGTCGCGCGCTCGGTGACGACGAGCTCGTTCCCGTTCGGGGTGAACGAGACCTGCGCCGCGTCGACGGTGCCACCGGCCGGGTTCGGGGTCAGGGCCCGCGTGGAGCCCGCGATCCAGCGGAGCCCGCCGTCGGGGCTGTAGCGGAAGGCGCTGATGGTGTCGCTGCCCTGGTTGAGGACGTAGCCGATGCCGTGGTGCACGGTGACGCTCACCGGGAAGTCCCCGTGGGTCGAGACGGTGTCGCGGAGCTCGAGCCCCTGCGCGCCGGCCCGGAGGGCCGAGACCGAGTCGTCACCGGCGTTGACGGCGAAGACCAGGTGACCGTCGCGGGCCAGCCCGCCCTGGGAGTGCAGCGAGGCGCCGGCGCCGAGCCCGCCGGTCGCGACCGTGCCGGCCGGCTGCAGGGTGCCGTCGGCGTAGCGGTCGAAGACGGCGACGGCGTTGCCGGCCGCGGCGTTCGTCGCCTCGTACACGTGACCGACAGGCGCGGCCGGCGCGGCCGTGGCGACGCCGGGGATCCCGAGCGCTACCGGCGCCGCGGCGGCGACGGCGAGCAAGGAGGTCAGGTGGGTGCGGTTCATCAGGTTTCCTCTCGATGGGTGGGTGATGCAGACGTGCTGGACGTGCGAGGGCGCACGTCAGCAGAAGCGGTGCTCCCCGAGGAGCGATGGAGATTGCCCGGACGCGGGCAGCTGGATGAGGGCGGTGGCGACGCCGACGAGCTAGGTGGGCTCGCGTCCTGTGGAAGTCACAGGCAGTCAGTGCACGAAGACGTGCCAAGCGTTACGCGCGGTCGGGACCCGGCGTACGACGCCACTGGGCGAAGGCGTCGAGGAGACGCTCGCGGCCCGGCGAGGAGAGCGACTCCTCCGGCAGCCCACCGAGGAGGTCGACCGTGGTGCGGAACTGCTCGAGGTAGCGGTCGCAGCCCGGACAGAGCGCCAGGTGGGCGTCGAAGGCCCCGCGGTCCTCGACCGAGAGGGTCTCCTCCAGGTAGGCCGTCACCAGCTCGACGAGCTCCTCGCAGGTCATCGGGGACCCTCACCGCGAGCGGCCGGGCCGGCGAAGTAGCGCTCGAGATGGACCCGCACCACGGCCCGCCCGCGGTGGAGCAGGACCCGCTGGTTGCCGGCGGAGATGTCGAGCAGCTCGCAGACCTCGTCGGCCGTGTGCCCGTCGAGGTCGCGCAGCGCGACCACCACCCGCTGACGGGCCGGCAGCTCGGTGAGGGCGACAGTGACGACCTCACGCAGCTCGCGGCTCAGCGCCACCTGCTCCGGCCACTCGTCGGGGAACTCGCGCCAGCCTCCGGGGTGCGGGTCGCCCGGGCCCTGGAACCGCGCCGGGTCGACGGTCGGACCTTCGTCCTCGGGCGCCAGGCTGGCGAACGGCACGGTCCGTCGGTCGCGGACGCCGCGCCGTTTCGCCTGGTTGACCAGGATCCGGTAGACCCACGTGCGCAGGGACGCCTCTCCGCGGAAGCGGTCGAGGCCCTAGAGGACCGCGAGCCAGGTCTCCTGGACGACCTCCTCGGCCGCGCTCGCCGTCGGCACGTGCTCACGGGCGAGCCGCAGCATCCACCCCGACCATCCGTCCACGAGGGCGGCGAAGGTCTGCTCGTC
>JAHEXO010000363.1 GCA_023252065.1 Nocardioides sp.
GGCTGCGTCAGCATGGGTACGGCGAGCCCGGGCGTAGGACAGGGAAGCCTTGAGCGGCAGGGGCAACGGCTCGCAGAGCCCCCGGTCGCGCAGGGCGACCAGGTCGCGCAGGACGTCGGCTGCGGTGTGGTCGAGCGGGCCGAGCAGCGACGTGGCGGTCTCCTCGCGCGACCCGCCACGTGGCCGGCCGATGGTGTGGGCGGTCCAGCTGAGGTCCTCGTCGGAGGCCGCCAGGGCGAGCAGCTGCACCCACGACGCCAGGCGGTGCTTGGCGGCCAGCCGGGAGTAGGTCACTGCCACGACCCGGTCGCCGTACACCTGGGGGACGGTGCCCCGCAGCCAGCGGTCGCCGCCCAGGTGGACGCTGACGTCGACGGCTCGGGGCTCGGTCTGCCGCAGGGCGGCGGCCTGGGCGCACAACGGCGTGGCGGAGGTGACGATCTTGTCGAGGAGCCGCCACCCGAGGCGCTTCGGAGGCAGGAGGCCGCGCCGCCACTCCCGCTGCTTGACGGTGTCGGGGTCGAGCCCGGCCAACAGGTCGCCGAGCACCCGGTCACCGACCGCCCACTGCGCGAGGCTGTCGATCTCGACCGGGAGGGCGTCCTCGGGGTGCTCCTCGTCGGCGGGGAGCGCGAGGTCGACGCCGCCCCGCCCCAGGAAGCCCTTGACCGGGTCGGACCAGAAGCGCACGAGGTCGGCCAGCGAGACGTCGCCCGGCGTCGCGGCCGGCAGCGGGCCGGCCAGGAACGGCGTCGGCGGCACCCGTGGCCCGGTGGCGGCCCGGGCGCCGGCCGCCGCCGCGAGGTCGAAGGAGAACACCTCGCCGGGCACGAGTCCGCTCGGCGTCACGTTCTTGGCGTCGAAGGGCTGGAGCGGGTGGTGGGTCGTCACGGCCGCGGACACCGCGCCGCCGTCGGCGGTCGTCGCCGTGCGGTCGAGCGCGTCGAGCACCTCACCCAGCGGAGTGGCCGGCGGACGGGGCTGTCCGGAGAACTCGTTGGCCCCTGTGTAGGTGACCACCAGGGTCTGGGTCGAGGCCAGGATCGCGTCGAGGAGCAGCTGGCGGTCCTCGCTGCGGGCGTCGCGCTCGCCGGTCATCGGGTCTCGGGCCAGGACGTCGTCACCGTCGACGGAGCCCTGACGAGGGAACACGCCGTCGTCGAGACCGAGCAGGCAGACCACGCGGTGGGGCACCGACCGCATCGGCACCATCGTGCAGACGGTGAGGGTGCCCGTGCGGAAGTTCGCCCGCGTGGGTCGTCCGGCCAGCCGCTCCGAGAGCAGGGCACGTACGTCGGGGAGCCGGAGGTCGACGGCGCCGAGGCCGGCGTGGCGGACCCGGCCGAGCTCGCGCTGCACCTGCCCGGACTGCCAGCCGTCGGCGGTCGAGACGGCGGTCAGGGTCGTCACGCCGTCGTCGAGCGCCTCGAGCCAGTGGTCGAGGGGGTGGGTGCCGGTGAGCCGGTCGGTGACGTCGCGGAGGCGGGCGACGTATTCGGCGAGACGGCCGACCAGGTCGACCTGGGCGCTGCCGACGTCGTCGAGCGGGAGGGCGCGGTCGAGCCAGGCCGACGAGTCGTCGGAGAGCGCGACCCCGCTCAACAACCGGTCGAGGCCGAACTCCCAGGTGTTCGCGACGTAGGACTCGAGGCCGAAGTCGGTGCGGTGGGCCGCGTCGAAGGCCCATCGCACCCCGGACTCGCGGGTCCAGGTGTCGAGCTGCTCGAGGTCGTCGTCGGTGAACCCGAACCTCCGGCGCACCGGCTCGGTGCGGGCGAGGTCGAGCACCTCGGTGGCCGGCGCACGGCCGCCGGCGACCTCGAGCAGCGACCGGGCGACCCCCAGCAGCGGGTTGGTCTGCACGGGCGACCGGTCGGCCAGCCGGACCCGCAGCCGGTGGGCCGGGTGTCCGCGCTCGCCGACGACGTCACCGAGACCGAACCCGGCCTCGATCAGAGGGGCGTAGGTGTCGATGTCGGGACACATCACCAGGACGTCGCGCGGCTCGAGGGTGGGGTCGTCGGCCAGCAGCCCGAGCAGCACCTCACGCAGGACGTCGACCTGCCGGGCGACCCCGTGGCACGCGTGCACCTGCACCGAGCGGTCGGCCGGGTCGAGGAACCGGCCCTCTGGCCGGGGCAGGTCCGCCGCGAGGTCGGCCTGCAGCCGGCCGAGCAGCGTGTCCGGCAGCGCCGGCTCGGCCTCGGCGGTGTCGGAGGCGACGTCGGCCGAGGCGAGGGCGCGCTGGAGCTCGCGGGTGTCGCGTCCGAGCCCGGCCAGCAGCGGATGGCCGACGACCCGGTGGCTGTCGTCGTCGGCCCGGGGTACGGCGCCCACGCGCCCGCGTAGCGCCTCCCAGACCGCAGGGGACGGGTGCGGCAGCCACACGTGGACCTCGCGCTCCCGGCCCAGGGCGTCGAGCAGCCCGATCTCGGTCACCGACAGCCGGGTGTGGCCGAAGAGCGAGAGCCGTGTCGGGAGGTCGAACGCCTCGGGGTCCTCGACGAGTCTGTGGACCGTCTCGAGGTGGCGCTCCACGGGCGACGGGGCGTCGACGCGCGCGACCAGTCGTCGCCACAGCGCCGGCTGCCAGGCGAGGTCGGTGGCGATCGGCGCACCGGTGCCGTCGGTGTCTCGCCCCGCCGACCAGTCGGCCACGAGCCCCGGCCGCTGCCCGGCGTACGACGCGAACAGTCCCGCCAGGCGCCGGGCGACCGAGAACCGACGGCCGAGCCTGAGATCGGCCTCCTCGCCGGTGTCGGTGTGGCCGAGATGGCGGGCCAGGGTCGCCGCCCAGGGCTCGTCGAGGGAGGCGTCGAGCACCTCGAGCACCGGCCAGGCGAGGGCCTCCGGGGCCCACGGGTCGTCCTCACGGGTGCCGGTGACCTCGGCGACCAGTGACCCGGGCGAGCGGAAGTCGACCGCCGCGCACACCCCGTCGCCGGCGGGCCCGGCGCCGAGCACGTGGGCCAGCCGCTGGCTGAGCCATCGCTCCATCCCGCGGGCAGGCACCACGACCAGCTCGCGGGCGAACGGGTCGGGCAACGGAGCGGTGAGCAGGCGTCCCAGCCCGTCGGCGAGTGCATCGGCACGCAGGGCGCGGTGCAGGTGCAGGCTCACGGGCCGACCCTAAGCGGTCGGACCGACGGCTCCGGGACGTGGGCCGAACGCACGAGGCCCCCGACCCGACGTGCGGGACGGGGGCCTGCGGGGACCGGTGCGACGGAAGATCGACACAGGCCACGACTCGGTACCTGCTAGTAGTACCTGCGGCGCGTGCCGCCGATCGGCACGAAGTTCAGCACCAGGCCGACGACGAGCAGGATCGCTCCGATGATGGTCAGCCAGCTGAGGCCGACGATGAGCCCGATGATGAGCAGGATCAGTCCGAGGATGATCATGTGGTGCCCCCCTTCTTGTCGGTGTTGACGACGGAGACGATCCCGCAGCGGACGGGTGGCGGACACACCCCGTGGGGTGAGCACAGAAGGGGTGAGGCTTCATACCCTCACGGACCATGGCCATCAGACTCGCGATCGTCAACGACTACGAGGTCGTCGTGCACGGACTGGCGGCGATGCTCCGCTCCTACAGCGACCGGGTCGACGTCGTCGAGGTCGACGCCAACACCCATCCCAAAGCAGCGGTCGACATCGCGCTCTTCGACACCTTCGCCCAGAGCTTCCGCGACCGGCAGCGCATCGCGCGCCTGGTCTCCGACCCCCGCATCGGCAAGGTCGTGGTCTACACCTGGGGCGC